>DAOUYQ010000114.1 GCA_030666035.1 Microcaldota archaeon | reverse complement strand
TCATATGGTGATTTACCACTAGTAACTTCTTCCATAAGTTCCATGTCCTCCTCCACTGTCCATTTCTCCCACGCCTTAGTATGCTTTTTACATTCATCCAGCTTCATCTTTTTCCATTTCTCTTTCTTTGTTCTAGGGAGTAATGGCTTCGACAAAGCCTTGTCTCTTTTCCCTACATCTTTAATTTTTATGTTCTTGAGCCCATTATGGGTTGCGTTCAGCAAAGCCTTGCTCTTTTTCTCCACATCTTTCATTTTCACTTTTTTTAGCTCATGGTGGGTTGCCTCCAAAACTGTTTTGACCCCTCTTTTTGCTTTTTCCCAACTCTCCCCCGTTGTCGGGCGAGTTTTCTTCAGTAATGCATTTGCTTTTTGTAGTTCCAATATTTCCTTCTCATAACCCGCACGCATTTTCTGTTCATGTTCGTGCAACAGGTGATGATCATACTTTGTTAAGAGAAAAAGGAGGTTATCCATGTTGTTGTTCAATTTATTTCCATCTATATGGTGCACCACTCTCCCTCTCAGCGATACCTTTTGGTTTTTACTACATTCCTCAAACCAATCTTTTAGTTCATATTTGTATTTTTTCCATGCTTGAGATCTATGAATTGGCATTCCGTCAAGAAACTCATAATATCCATCTTTGTTCAGTACTCGTTTCTTACTTTTCTTGGATTTGGTTTCAAGTTTTTTCTTCTCTGGCATGAGAGGGCTACTGGTGCAAATTATTTAAATCGTAGCTTAGCCCTTCCATACTCGGCGGAGCTTTCCGAGCGCTCGACTTTTCTTTTTGATGTAGGCAAAGTACAAACCGGCAGAGTCCGCCCCTAGGCATTTTTCTTTTTCCCAAACCTCAATATTTATATAATCAGATTGCCCCTAATAAATCCCTTCAAATGATGATATGTACAACCGCTGAGCACATCGCCGCTTTAGGCGTTGTGCAGATGATGATGCCAACAGCGTCTGATGAAGGCTACATTTTAGATAAATGCTACAAACTGCAAAGGGCAGAGCACAAAGTCACAATTACTGATTATTGGCACCAGTGCCTCCATCACGCGGAACTTTTCCTGCTTTTGCAGGGCTTCCTTTGGGCTTTTCAGGGGAATGACCACGAGCCATCCTGCTTGCATCCCTGAGCGCTTGTTCAGGTGAAACGCCATCTTCTGCACACAATGCCTTTCTTCTTTCCCTGAGCGCTGCAGCCAGGTTCTCATAAGAGCCTTTCATTTCCAGGCGGAGGGATGCCAAACTTTCGCTTGCCTGTGTGAAGCTCCAGTCTGGGGAAATGCGAACTGCATCTGCCATTGGAGATGCATATTCATCTAAGGAGCTAAATTCTTCTTCTTTGACCAGCCCTTGCTCCAGCATTTCTGCTAGCAGCCTGAGCTTTTGTTTGGCTGCGGCTGCGCCTTCGGGACTCAGTTCGCTGCTGATTGCTTCCACTGCCCGCCTTTGCGCATGCTGCAGAAGCAACTCAAAAAGCTCATCACCTTTGGAAATCCTCTCAAGAAGCTCATACCTCTCGAAAACAAGGATATCTGCAAGGGACCTTGCCTCCACCCGAATTGAGTCTTCAACCTTTGTAGGCAACATCTTTGCCATCTGTGGGATGTTTTCTTCGTGCCCTGAAACCCATAGCAATTCAGAAACGGCTTTCAATCCATAATCAAAAATGCCCTCCAGATCATTACTAAATGCGTATGAGAACTCATTGAAAAGAGAGGTGGATCCAAAAGAGCCGTTGCTATCAACAAACTCCTGGAATGCAACGCTTTTTACAAGCCTATAAGGCAATGGGGGAGCTGACGGATCCTCCACGGGAGAGGCAACTTCTTCTACCTTGGAATGCTCCTTTCCAAAGAGCACCTTCTGGTAGGGTTCCTTTAATGAACTGAAGCTTTCGGCTTTTGGAAGTTTCCGGCATTGCAAGGCTGCCTGTGCAGCGCGCTTTTCGTCCCCTACGGAGAGGAAAAGTTCGCTTGCTCTAAGGAGGAGCTCGGGGTCTTCACTGTCCTCTGCTGCCTTGAGCATTAATTCTCCATCTGCCCCTTCTATTGCTGCTCTGCCTGCTTCCTGCACCCCCTCATAATCAAACAGGGTGCATGTTGTTAGGAGGAGAAGCATTTTTTCCTTGGTTGGCTCATCCTGGGTAATTGAAACTTGTGCAAGGGGGTAGCAGAACTTTTCAAGGGCACCTTCAAGAATTGTTTTTGCCTCTGCATCCGCATTTTTCTGGAATTCAAAAAAGTGCTCTAGTGTATCCATGCGCTGGAAGAACCTGAGGGCATTTGGGAGTTCTTGCGAATTGGAAAGATGAAAAGCAAGTTCGTTTATCACATTTGGCGATGCCTCAATTGCAGCATCTGCAATCCGCTGTTTTGTAAATTCGGAAATTCCATTATTAAGGAAAAATGCTGCAAGCCCTTTTGTTCCAAGCAACGGAACGGCAAATTCTGCAGCAAGGCATGATATTTCGGCGGGGGACCCTTTAATTAAGGAAAGCACTGCAGTTAGGTACTCTTTTTCCCTTGGAATCAGGTTAAGGGATGCGAGGCATACCTGTGGATCAGAAGATGCAATCCCTTTGAGGAGGGCTTTGGTTTTTTCTTCACTGGCTGGTTCATTTCCCAAATAAGTATATGCTGTGCTGCGGATTGCGTTGTTCTTGTGGCCAAGCATTGAAACTAATTCCTCAAGTGCATTTGCCTTGCAGAGCACATTAATTGCCTTAATTGAAATTCTCTTTTGCATTTCAGGGGACAGCGAATCGGGCAGGTTCTCCCTTTTTGCTGCACGCAGGGCAATTTCGATTCCCATCTTGCCAAGCTCAAAAAGATGCTTGGATGCAATGTTGGAAACCTCATCCCCTGATGCAAGAGACGGAACAATAAGCTGTTCTATATACTGCTCATTTTCAGAACTGCGGGCAGCGAGCATCAGGCGCAGGTGGGCGGAGGTATTTTCTTGCTCCTTGAATTGCTCCAGCGCCATTGCTGTTTGTTTGCTAAGAGTTTTAGAAAAAGCTGTGTCATCCTGCATTTCTTTTGCAAGTGCGTATGTTGCAAGTGTTGCAACTACTATTTCAGTATTGCCTAATAGTAAAGTGAAATTTTCGAAGTCAAATAGGTGGTGGTGTTCCTCCAGCGTCTCCCTTGAATTTGAAAAAAGGGCGGCTTGTGCCAACTCTCTGATGCTTTGGATATTATCACTCTCACAAAGCTTGGAAAGTGGAAGTGCCTGTGCAGAAAAAAGGACAGAATCGTTTTTAGAGAGGAATAACTGAAGGCGCTCTCCTGCAGCCTCTTCCAATATGCTGTTTGGGTGATTCCTCATTGTGTAGAGAAATGTAAATTCGTCTTTTGCATCAAAGGAAGAGAAATCCATCTCTGCAAGGGCGCTTGCGGAACGCGTTGGAAGAATTCCCTCTTTTGCTTCTGATTGTGCCAGGAAGAATTCTGCTTTTTCTATTGAAGGCTTACGGTTGAAAAGAACATTGATTGTATCTGCGCGGATGCCCGTATCCAGGGAATCAAATGATTCCATTAACAGGGTATCCACTTCAGTTCCGGGGAGCTCTTTTAGAACGGTTTCCCAGAGAGCAATATCCATTGAATCGTTGAATCTCTGGATGGCAAATTTTGCTGCCTTCCCACCGCTTAATTGGCGGACACCCTCAGCCAAGGAAGAATCCCTGTCTTTTT
>DAOUYQ010000110.1 GCA_030666035.1 Microcaldota archaeon | reverse complement strand
GATAAAGGAAATCGTGCAGAAAAGTTCCGGAAGGAAAACTATGCCTGAAGACTGGCACCCAATAATGCCCATCTGCGAAAAATGCGGCAAGGTTGCAACCACCCGTGTGCTCAGTTACGAAGACGGAGTATACGAATACGTCTGCGACCAGAAGACCAAATATGGTGCAGAAGGCTGTGGATACCAGGGGAAGGCGGAGATAGGGGAGCACAAGTATAAGCTCCTCTTCCGCCTGGACTGGCCCTCCAGGCAGGATTTCATGCATGTAAGCGTGGAAGGGGGCAGCGTAGACCACCACACAAGAGGAGGCACTCTCTCCACCGTAGCAGCAGTCCACCGCGAGTTCTTCAAAGATGAGCCTCCAATATTCTACAAATTCGGATTCCTCAAATACAAGGGGAAAAAATACTCAAAATCCAAAGGAATAGGGCACTCAATGCAGGAACTAATGGAGCTGCTTCCAATTCCAGTGCTTGAGTACGCCCTCCTGCGCCCGGATATCCAGGAGGACAAGGAGCTTGTTTTGGATGAGTTGACCCTGCTTCCCCTGCTTGCGGATTTCGAGCACGCATCTTCATTAAGCCTAAAAGGGGAACTTGCGCGCGCAGACCGCAAGAAAGCAATTTCCTATGCGCTTACTGAAGGGAGAAAATGGAAGGCCCCTCTTGCTGATTTGCTCCTAACTTATGCAATCCATAAAGATTGGGACAAAGTAGGCAAGCTGCTCAAAGACCCGGAAGGAACCGCATACTTATCCAGATATATCGAGCGCTGGATTGGGCGGGGCTGGATTCCGGATAAATACATATTCGACCTTGGAAGAGGAGGCAAACCCACTAACCCCAAGCTCGTTATGAAGTTTGCAGAAGCACTCAAAGAAGGAATGAAAGGGAATGAGATACAGGCCCTCATATTCGAAACAGCAAAATCAGGAGATGTTCCACCCAAGGAACTCTTCAAGGACCTCTATACTGTGCTTATTGGAAAAGAGATGGGCCCGCGCTTTGGGAGCTTTGCAATAATAGTGGGAATTTCCAAGGTCAGGGAACTCTTGTTAAGCGGAGCGCAATAACATTACCAAACCGATTTGGGCTGGTAAGTACATGGGAGGAGTTGGGAAACTATTTTGGGCAAGAGCGGCCAAAAGTTTCTTAAACCTTTCCCCTAGTAAATAATACAAACAACATAGAAACCTTATTAAAGGTTATTCTAATTTGGTGGGAAAAAATGTCAACGAAAAAATGTCCTGAGTGTGGAGGAACAAAACTGATAAGAGACTACGAGAAAGGGGAAATTATTTGTGGCTCATGCGGCCTTATAGTTGCTGATAATATCCAGGATGCAGGCCCGGAGTGGAGAGCATTTGATGCTGAGCAGAAAGAGAAGAGGGCCCGTGGCGGTGCACCAATCAAGTATATGCGCCCGAACAAAGGCCTTGTAACTGAAATTGACCAATATAACAGGGATATCCGTGGAATAAAAATATCCACAAAGAAACAGGCACAATTTTATAGGATGAGGAAATGGCACAAGAGAGTTTCTATTGCAACCTCAATGGAGCGAAATCTTGCAATTGCCCTGGCAGAGCTTGACCGTGTTGCATCTTACCTTGGCCTTCCTGATGATATCAAGGAGGCAGCAGCGCTTCTTTACCGGAGAGCGGTAAAGGAAGAGCTTATCCGCGGAAGGATTATTGAGAGCATTGTTGCAGCAGTAATTTATGCAATCTGCAGGATACATGGAATCCCGCGTACACTTGATGAGATTTCCAAGGCTTCCGGAATTGAGAAAAAGGAGATCGGCCGCTCATACAGGTTCATTAAAGCTGAGCTTAAGCTTAACGTTCCGCTTACCGACCCCTCATATTATGTGCAGAAGTTTGCTACTGCACTCAAGCTGAGTGGCGAAGTCCAGAAAAAATCCGTCCTGCTCATTAAAAAAGCAGTGAAGAAGGGACTCATTTCCGGGCGTGGCCCAACCGGTGTTGCGGCAGCAGCCCTATACATTGCTTCTGCAATGGTCGGGGAGCGCAGGACCCAGAAGGAAGTAGCAGATGTTGCAGGAGTAACTGAAGTCACTATCCGAAACCGCTACAGGGAACTTAAGAAGGAACTTGGGCTCAAGATTAATCTTTAAAGTGCCTGAAGTGAACCTCCACTCTTTTTATTTTTTCTTTTCTTATTCCTCTTATGAAGCAAATGTTTCCCATCCTGGCACTTATCCTGCTTGCAGGGTGCCCTGCAATTGCTGAACCCATCCTTGGAGAGGGAACCCAGGAGCAGGAAGAGCCCCAGGATTATTCCTATGATTTATTCGTAAAAGACATTTATTCCACTCCAAAATATCCTCAGCTTACAGAGGATTACAAAATACGCACTCTTGTGCAAATCTATGGAAGATACATTCCTTCGGCATATTCAATCTGGATTCTGGATGGAAACAAAACCCTTTTTCATGAAAATATCTCTGAGCCGGAGCTCCTTAGGCATTTTGAATTCAACTATTATGCAGGGAGCACCAAGCCCCACAATATCCGCGTTGAAGTGCAGAGCCTGGACCCTGAGCACCCTGAGCCCGAAACAAATCTGGGGAATAATGTGCTGCGCAGGGATATTCGCGCTTACCCCTTTGGCTACTATGATATCTACAACTGGAAAATAACCTGGTTCTATGATGCGGTTGGAATGCAGGTACATCAGGCCCAGGCATTTACCCTGGAAAAACCCTTGAATGTAAGCAGGATTGGGGTTTATGTGCAGGCTCACGTACCGCCTCCTCCGGGTTCCATCATCAAGGTTTCCCTCCACGAAAAACCCACCAGCTGGGGCAATATCGGAGTTGGGGAGAAATTGCTGGAAGGCGAAATTGATGCAACCCAAATTACCCTGGATCCTTCCTGGGAGCATATCGAATTTGAAACAATTGAGCTATCCAATGATACTTACTGGATTGTGCTAAGCTTTGAGTCCCCTTCCAGTGCAGGAGTTGAATGGTACCGTGCAGAAGGAAACCAGTTTGGAAGCACCTATGATACGCAGATGATAGATGTTGCCGGCTATGGGGAGTGGGAATACAAGGGTTTTGATTTTGCCTTCAAAATAGATTAAGAATCATTTACCTGGAAAAGGGCAAATCCTTATATAGTTTAGGGGAAATCTCTGCACAAAACCAATGTTTATTGGAGGAATAAAATGGAAAAACAAGACAATAGAATGCTTATCGCCTTTGGAATAATAAGCATCATCCTGGGCCTTATTTTGCTATGCGGGCCGATAGTAACTACATTGGCACTGGATATTCTTTTGGGATGCATTCTTGTGCTTGCAGGAATTGTGCAGTTTATTGCGGCATTCTGGGCCAGGGGATGGTGGAGAATTATCGCAGGAATGGTCCTGGGCCTAATCTTTGCGTTCATTGGGCTATTTGTACTGGGGCACCCTCTTGCAACAATGGTGGTAATTACCCTGGTAATTGCCTTTGTGCTCTTGATTTCAGGGGCATTCAGAATTGGCGAGGCATTGCATGAGCGCCCGAAGAAGGGATGGGGAAATATTCTCATCGTAGGCCTCCTGTCAATCCTATTGAGCTTTATCATCATTTCAGGATGGCCAATTGATTCGCTTTATGTAGTTGGCATACTGCTTGCAGTTAACTTTATCGCGAGCGGGCTTCTTGAGGTTATTATGGGATTTGGGAAAAAATAATCCTATTCTTTTTCTCTTTTTTATTTACACAAAACAATAAATAAAGAAGAAAATAAGAAAGAAATGCTGCTAAAGGTTAGCAGAT
>DAOUYQ010000097.1 GCA_030666035.1 Microcaldota archaeon | reverse complement strand
GCTTAGGTTGATTGTGAATGTGTAATTATTGTCTCCCCAGTCTGAAGTTGTTGCATCATGCCCAAAGCAGTTCCACAAATATGTTCCCACTGGGAGTGTTTTAGTGAATGTGTGGGAATCTGAATTTCCTGATAGTGGTGCAGTTTCGTTTTCATGCCAGCCGCCTGACCAGTTTCCATAAAGGGTAATGTTTTGGAGGGTTTCGTTTGCGGTTGCGGAGCAGGTGAAGCTTACTGTTTGTGAAGGTGATGAGTACTCATCGCTTGGGCTGTTTAGGGTTACGTTGATTGGGCCAAAGTTGTTTTGGAGCAATCCATAGTCGCTTGCAGGGTTAAGATCATGGAGATGAAGTGTATTTGCTGCAGTATCCGGAGTCGAGTTCAGCTTAGACCATGCTCCGGAATATTCCCATAATTCAAAATTAGATTCATCATAGCCTGTGAGCTCCAACTCATGCCAGCTTAAGATAAATGTGCTAATAGAGGGTGCCCCTGCCTGTGTTGAGAGGTTGGCGAATTTATTTTCAAATGTAACTCTGCCTGGAGGGAGTGCTTGAGAGTTAGATGAAAAGGCAATTGAATATTCTTCTCCTGCTCCCAGCGAATCGAAAATTGCAACCATAATATGGTCCCCTCCGGGGCCAGTTGCCCCTGAGAGCCTCAGGCCGGAGATATTAAGGTTGCTGCTTGCGCCCGCTGCCCAAAGTTCATAGGCATTATTGTATGCATCTGCAGTATCCATAATTAGGTTGTCTGTTCCTCCAAAGTAGAAACCTGCATTATTGCTGTTGTTGTATGCAGTATTATTTGTCAGGTTAATGCCTGAGCCCCCGGTTATGTAAAAGCCGTATCCTTGATTTGTGTGTGCAGTGTTGTTTTGGAGAACTGAATCCTGCATGTTGTTGAATTCCACTGCATTGGTATAATTGGTAATTATGCAGTCCTTTATTAGTAAACCTTGAGTGTTGTTTGCCCTTATTCCCCAGGTGTTTCCCCCAAAGGTGCCCGTTATTGTATGCCCTGAGCAGTTGATTGTGACATTCTCCGCAGTAACTTCAATGCATACCGGGTTGGTTTTGTTTCCCCATGCATCTCCAAGAAGAGAGTAAACCGTATTGGATTCGTTTGCAAGGAAGCAGTTTAGCCTGGCAGTGTAGCTGCTGAATGAATCAACTTCAAAAGTAAGGGGCAATTTTGGTTTGATTCCCCCTGAGAGGTTTTCGTATCTAGGGTAAATTGGCATTCCGTTTGCAATTATTTGCTGCCTGCTTGTTTCAAAGGAAGAAGTGGAAAATACCTGGTATTGCTCATCTTCAGTGTAAATTGTGATGTTGGCGGGTGCGCTAAACTGCCCGGAATCTATGTTGGATGAATCCAGCGAAGCCAGGTATGGGGATAGATGGATATTTGTATTCTGGGCAAGGGAGGATTGGTTTATAGTTAATGTGCCCCAGTTGACTTTTCCGATACTGTTGTTGTATCCAATAGTGAAATTAGAAAAATGTGATGCGTCCGCATAAGAAACAGGATATTGGTAAACATAATATGGGGCATCATAAATTGAAATATTGGTGTAGGTATTATTAGTAGAAATTGTCGCCCATCCAATCTCGCTGTATATCGCCCATCCGGATATTGATTCGATTTCAACGTTTCTAATCTGGCTGTTTTTTGTTCCCTCCAGCGCAAGGGCAGTCCCGGAAAGGCCATGGATGCTCAGGTTATTAATATCCACATTAGTCCTGTCCATGGATATTGCTGTTGCCACATCATAGATTTCAAGATTATGCATTATCATTGTAGCGCCAACAATCATGGCAATTCCTGAGCCTGTGCAGTTGTAGACTGTTCCATCTATAAATCTCCCCCATGCCCCCCCTACACTCTGGTGGCGATGCACTCCGTGTGTGCAGCTGTGGATTGTGAAATTAGTAAAATTATTGCTGTGGCCCAGGAGGTTTATTCCTGTGTTGGAATTTGCAATTGTAAAATTGTCTACTCCCAGGGTAGACCCGGATACCCTAATTCCGATATTGTTTCCATCAAAGGTTGCATTGGAAACAGAGGTATGCTGCCCCCCAGCATAATGGATTCCAGATTCCAGATTGCCATTTGCCACAAGGTTGCTTATGGATGTGTGCATTGGGTTATTGAAGTAAATTCCGCTCAATGCATTGTTGCTTGCGGCAACTTCATCAAAAGAAAGCCCGGTATCAGCATAAAGATAAATTCCATAAAGGTTATTGCTGGAATTCACCTCGCTAAATGTTGCGCCATTTGCCTGGACTACAAGAAGTGCATTATTATCAATAGACGCGGAGCCATCTACTGTGATATTTGTATAGCTTGAGCTGCTCTGTGCCCCGCAAACAATTAATTCTGAAACATGCTGGTTTGATAAGCTGCTGGAATTTGAGAATAGGATTGGCCTTCCCCCTGAACCCTCAACATTGGAGAATGAATGGTCGCAGGATGCAGAAGATGCGGGAATCAGGAGTACGTCCCATTCTGCATTCTCCCCTATTGTGGAGTCTGCAATTGAGAGTGCATGAAAATGGGAATTAAAGTACAGTCCCTGGGCCCCATTGCCTGAAATGTTTGAATTTGTAATGTTGAAGTAAGTGATGTATGCAGCATAAATTCCTGCATTGGTGTTGTTGTATGCACGAAGGTTGTCAAATGATGCACTGCTGTATGCACTTCCGCTTCCTCCGCTGTGCACTCCATAAGTATTGTTTTCAAGAATCAAATCCTGCGCATCGAGTTCAGTTACATAAGAGATTGCACGAATTCCATACTCATTATCATATGCACTGATATTATGCAGGCTCAGGTTGTTTACCCTCAGGAGGCGCACTCCGGAACCTGTGTTGTTGTAGATTGCCAAATCACTAAGAAGAATATGCTGGGAACTTCCAATATCCCGGGCTATTGCAGTTCCATGGGCAAAAGAATGCAGTGTACAGTTTGAAATTTGCAGGTTGTTGTGGGAATTGCTGAATATCGCAGTGGAGTCTATAGTCCCGTTTCCTATAAGAATTGAATTTCCGCAGTCAAGCGAGATGCTTGATGAATTAATGTAGAGCAGGGGATAATGTGTGGAAATATTGCTTGAAGAATTCCCAAGTGCAGAATACCTGTAAGTGCCGGTGCACAAAGTTGTGTCTGAATTTACGTAGTAGACCCCTGAAACATTTACTACGCTCAGGGCATATGTGGAGGGGTCATGCAGGTTTACGCAAGCACCGCTGCTTGCATTTTCCTGGAGTATTCCATACTCGCTTGCAGGGCTCATGTTGTATTGGGTTAATGTGTTTGCGGCAGTATTCGGAGTGTTGTTAATCGGGTTGGAACCCCATCCAGCAGAAGCATTGTATTTCCAAAGCTCAAACTTGGATTCTGTGTATCCTGAAAGCTCTGAACCCAGCCAGTGCCACGCAATTTTATCTATTGAAACTGTTCCTGCCGCAGCAGAGATATTTACGAACTTTCCTGCAAAGGAAACGCGGTCAGTTGGGAGCGTGGATGAATTGGCTGCCCATTTAATGCTGTATGCGGTGCTGGCTTCTAGTGTATCGGTTATTGAGAGATTTGTATACTCCTGGTAATTCCCGGAAGAACTATCTATAATCATGCTAGTAAGGTATACCGCCCTTGGAGTGCCATCAGTAGCAGCATAAAATTCCATTAAGGTGTTGTTGTATGCATGGGTGTTTGTGGCGTTTGCATTATCCGAGTTTTCTATTTTGAGCCCATACTGCGTATTGCTGTAGGCAGTGTTGTTTTCCAAAGTAATTCCTGAACTGGAATAAAGGTGGAATCCGCTCCAGCCATTTTGGTATGCATTGTTATTTGTGCAATTATTGTCCGGGGAAGTATAGATGTGGAAACCGTTCCAGCCATTTAGGTATGCGGTGTTGTTTGCAAATGAGTTATAGCTGGAAGAAGAAAAGCAGACAAAACCATCCCAGGAATTGTAATATGCAGTATTGTTTGTGATATTGTTGTTGATTGAAGTTAATGTAATCAGGAAGCCATGAAGGCTATTGTTATAGACTACGTTGTCCCTGAGCGTGTTGTTGTCTGCATTGGCAAAAAGGCGGAAGCCATCCCACCCATTTAGGTATGCGGTGTTGTTTGTGATTGTATTGCCGGAGCTTGTGTATATCCAGAAACCGTCTCCAGTATTATTGTAGGCAGTGTTGTTTGCAATAATGTTATTGGTGCTTGACTGGAGAAGGAAGCC
>DAOUYQ010000159.1 GCA_030666035.1 Microcaldota archaeon | reverse complement strand
TCTTCAGCAGTCATCCTCCCAAGCTTCTGAAACATCTCTCCCCTGAATCTCTGGATGTTTATCTTCTTCGTACCTTCATTGTACTGCATTACCTTTACCTCGAAGACAAAGTCTCCTACTTCTACCTTTTCTTCCCATAGTGTCTTATCCAAATCTGCGTCGTATGGCATTTTCTCGTCCTCCGTTTATAGTCCACTAAACATTATTTTAGGCCCAGTTTTTTCTTTCCCACATCAGAAATCCGCTCCGGGGTCCAGGGCGGATCCCATACAAGCTGCACATTCACTTCTTCCACCCCATCCAGCTTCACCACCGCTTCTTCCACATTTGATGCAATGTGCTGCAGCATTGGGCATGCAGGAGTAGTAAAGCTCATCCGCACAACTACTTTTTTCCCACTGAGTTTTATTCCATAAATCAGGCCAAGGTCAACAAGGCTTATCCCAAGCTCTGGGTCCATAACTTTCGTAAGCGCTTCCCGAACCTCATTTTCACTTGTCATCCCTAACCCTTTTTTGAAGCAAATGGCTTGAGAAGCCTCTTTGCTTTACGCAGTGCCGCCTCTATGCTCTTCTCATCCCGGGACCCTGCACAAATCACCTTCCCGTTCTTGAACAGGAGAAGGGAAGCTTTAGGCTCCTTGAATTTCAGGATTGCCCCGGGGAACTGCTCAGGCTCATATTCCACATCTTTCACTTTATACGCAATGGTATATAGGTCAAGAGTTATCCCAAGGTCTGCGGAAGCCACAATATTGGTAATATCAAATTTCGGCTTCTTTATGTTCTTGAGGATCTTTTTTGCACGGGGCTTGAGCATTTTCAGCGTTTTTGCAATAGTCCTCTCGATTGCCACCTTAGTTTTGCACCCCACACATACTACCTTCCCGTTCTTGAACAGGAGAAGCGTTGCCTTTGGGTCATCAAACTTAAGGATTGCCCCAGGGAACTGCTCAGGCTCATATTCAATCTCAGGAATGTCCCTTGCGAGAGTAAAAAGATCAAGCTCGAGACCCAAATTAGCAGATGCTACGATATTTGTTACCTTATAATCTATGCCTCTTAATTTAGCCACAGAATCCACCCTTTTTAAGTAAAGCAAGGAAACCTTTATAAATAGTTTATAAATACAAACACTAAGAAGCCCTATTTCTGGCTATGCTTAGAAGTTGTTGGATTTTAAAAGAGGGCTAAATCAAGAATAAACACGAAGGTGGGAATATGGTTAAACGCTCAAGGGGCACACTCAGCGGAAGGACAAGGCATCTCAATAATAAGCGCAGGCTTACAGTTTCGGATATGGTCCGGACATACGATGTGGGCAGCAAAGTGCTGGTTATGGTAAAACCCCGCAGAGACGGAATGCCTGCCCCCCGCTATCACGGGAGGCATGGCACAATTCTGGACAAGCAGGGAGACGCATACATCGTGGAAGTAAAGGATGGGCGGGCCAGGAAACGGCTAATTATTTCCCCAATCCATCTCAGGGGGGTGTCCCAATGAAGATACTTTCCAGCTCCCCGGTTTCAATTTCCAAGGTAACGGAAATTCTTGAAAAACGGGCAAAAAGCGGCGAGGAACTTGGGTATGAGCAGGTAAATGCCCTCGAGCATGCAGCAGAGTTTTCATTGATTGATTCAAAGAAAACCGCTTCCCTGGCTGCCAAGCTCAAGAGGGAAGTACCCCTGCTTACTGACGAAACTGCAATGAAGCTTGCAGAAATCCAGCCAATAACCCCTGAACTTGCCAAGACAATCCTTATATATTCCAAAGTAGAACTCCCAGATGAAGAAGTGGAAAGAGTACTTACTATAATCAAAGGGTGAACAACATGGAAGATTATGCCTGGGTGGTTGAATACCTTCCCGCTGGGAAGGCAACAGACATGAAGAAGGAACCTCTGGTCCAGCTTGTGGGCAATCAGTTTTTCACGCTTCTTGAAGCGAGCCTGAAGAACGAGGCATCCGTCCTTGTAGGCACCAAGCTATTTGTAGGAAAGGGAGACCGTGAAGAAGTAGACCGCATAAAACGCAGAATCGGCTATGAAGAGCTCACTAACGGCGCAAAGGAAATCCTGCCCAATGTAGTTAAGAGGATAGTAGAAGAGCACGAGCCTCTCTTCATTAATTTCCTGAATAAAGCAGCCCCCATTTCCATGAGGGTCCACCAGCTTGACCTGCTCCCAGGAATAGGCAAGCGCAACATGGAAGAGATTCTCAAAGAGCGCGAGAAGGCTCCCTTTGAAAGCTTTGAGGATTTGAAGAGCCGTGTCTCAACCATTTCTGACCCCGCAGGGGTATTCACGCACAGGATAATCTCCGAGCTTGAAGGGAAAGAAAGGTATTTTTTATTTACTAAGCCCCAGCGCCCCTACTAGCCGAACCGCAGGGGGGAGGTTCCCCCCTTTCTGAGAAATCTGCGATTTCTTCTCTTGAGCGGAGCTCAAGACAGTTTGAGGGTCTTCCGGATTCCCCCCCGATTATGGATATTATCCTTATGAAAAAATGATGGATATGTTAATGCGCTTGCGCACATCAACATATCCCTTTTCAATCGGAGTTGCCGCAATTGCGGCATTCTTTAAATTATTGTGGGTCAAATAAATGTCCAGGCATTCAAGAGCCCGTGGTCTAGTGGTTAAGACGCCAGCCTTACACGCTGGATATCCCCGGTTCGAACCCGGGCGGGCTCACTGAAATTTTTTGCTGCTGGAGTACTCCGGTGGTAAAAAATTTCTTCAAAACATGACCCGTGTTACGCTACTTCTGTGTGTTA
>DAOUYQ010000028.1 GCA_030666035.1 Microcaldota archaeon | reverse complement strand
ATTAAGAAGGTAATTGATTACCGGCTTTTCCCTAAAACCCGTTATAATTTTGTCCTTGCCTGCTTCTATAACCCCATATTCAAGGGAGGTTTTTTGTTTTTTTGCTGCGATTGTTGCAACTGCACCTGTTTTCTTATGTGCTTTGAGGAATTTCCCCACATTAATGTTAGTAACGTGGTCTCCCATGAACACCAGGAATGTTTCAGTAAAAATGTCTTTATGCGGATACAGTGCACCTGCAGTAGAAAGAGGGTCAGTTTCAACAAAGTATTCAATGTTCACCCCAAATTCTTTTCCATCCCCAAAATGCTCCATTATCTGCTCCTTGAGGTATCCCACTGAAAGAATAATGTCCTTTATTCCACTTTTGCGGAGATGCTCTATTGAGTATTCAAGTATATGCCTGCCCCCAAGCCAAAGCATTGGCTTTGGAACAGTATATGTATAAGGCCTTAGCCTTGTTCCTTCTCCCCCGCATAATATTACTGCTTTCATTATTTATCACCCTTGTATTATCAATCCAATTGCTGCCCCTACGATGGCACATATGGTATTCGTTGTACCTTTAGTACCGAAACCTTTTTCTTCAAACACCCCAAACACGGTATCCACAAGTCCGCCTGCAAAGCCTGCAAGCGCTACCAAAAGTGCGGTGTTTGGAGTAAGGCCAAACAGGAATAATGCTGCAATTCCTATTGCGGCCGAACCTGCAAGGGAGAGTATTGTTCCGGTGATGCTTACTGCACCGCTTGTCCCGGGCGTTACATGCTTGAATCCGTTTAGTGAAACCGGATCCCCGCCCAGCACTCCTAATTCAGAACCAAATTTATCTGCCATAATCGCCGCTATTGCACAGATGTATGGAAGGGGGCCCCAGCCCAAAAAGAATCCAATAATCACAACAACCGTCGGGACAAGGCCATTTGAAAGGACGTTCTCCCAGCTCCGGTCATGTTCATAGATTCCCATCTCCTTTTTCTCATTATACCCATACTTTGTAGCAAGAACAGAAAAGAACAGGAATATGAAAATCAGCATAAGATAAGAGAAATCCCCAAGCAGCAATATTGTCAAGCCAAATATGATTGTAAGGGTGAGTCCGGGTTTATCAAGCATTGCAACCATTATTCCACCCTGATTGTATTTCCATCAACAGAAAAAGATTTCCCAAGGAATTTCTCAATTATATGCATATTTGTTTCCGTATGCTTTGAAACCTGAGAGGTTTTAAAGCTTGTTTTCCCGGCAAGGGCCGCATATACGAGCAATTGGTCTGCAAGATGATGGTCAATTTCCGCATCTCCTTCTTTTTTCAGCGAATCTATTGCAATGTTGGCAACTTCTTCTGCTCTTAAGCCCCTCTTTCCCAATACCTCAGAGCCTACCAGCCCCCTATAAAGCAAAAGCGCATTCCCAGGGTCATTTGCATCCCTTTCCCGGATATAAATTTCCTCAATCTTATTATTCAGGAGAACTTTTTTCTCCCTCATTGCAATGCCCAGGGGCAAACCTGAAATGGAAATAACCGCACGTATCCTTGATTCCCTGGGCCAATAAGAAACTGGCTTTGGGTTTCCGGGTTCGGTTTCCAGAATTATTTCTCCGCCGCCACTTGGAAAATGCCCTGCCCGCTTTAGCATGCTGGTTGCTTTTAGCCCAAAAAGAGAAAGCGCTGGAATGAAAACTCTCTCAAAATAATCATAACCGGGTGCTTTTGGAACATCCGTGCCTCCCCGGATAATTACTGTGCTTTTCTTGGAAGCTGCAAAAAGAAGCGGAAGAATAGTTTGTGCCAGGAGGATTGTGGAGCCTGCGGTTCCGATATTAAATGTATATTTGCCTCCATAAATTGCCCGGGGGGCATAGCTAAGCTCAGTGCTGCCAGCTTCGGCCCCAACAAGGGTTCCCCGGCAGATTGAGCGCACGGCCTTTGCTGCGGCAAGATGCTGGGGCTTAAGGCCGGAAGGGGATCTTCCGGCCCGTATGTTGCGTATAGAAATTGGGGTGCCCATGAGGGCAGATAGCGTGAGGGAGGTGCGGACAATCTGGCCACCAGATTCTCCGTAGCTTCCATCAATTTCCAGCATTTCCGTCATAGATTCTCACCCGCAGAAAACGCGAAAAAGAATTAGGCCAGCGCAGCGAACCGCGCTGGCTGGCAAGGCGACCAGTTCCTCCCCAAAATTCGCAACTTTCTATTGAACTGTAACACCTATTTAAATGTTCCTATTATAGGGTTGAGCAGTGTGCATCTGTGGTTTTTACTTCTGAAAAAGTAGAAAGCGTTTTAAACATAGCCTAACAGTTTTTACTGTGATGTTATGGGCCTATTCGATTGGTTAACTGGTGGAAAACAAGCTGAGGATGATACTCCCCCTTCTGGGGGTGGAAAGCCTTTCAAGATTAAATACAAATTCAGCCCACTCAGGCTCAAAGCCCACAAAGATTCCAAGGTTAATGTGCTTATTAGCGTGACCAATACTTCTGGGGCTAAGCACCTGGTTTCTGTGGATTTGGATCTTCCCAAAGGCAATAAAACCGGCCTTGATGTGGGCTCAACCCAAAAACACCATGAAGCAAGATTGGGGGAAATGGATAATGGGCAAAGCAAAAAGTTCTCTGTAACCATCCATGGGAACCCTGCAACAAAGCGTGGGGAGTTTCCCATAAAGATTACTGCTTATGCCCATTACCTGAATTACAGCAAAGTGCTTGAGCAAATGAGCAAAACCGTAAAGCTTAGAATTATATGAATTCCTGGAGAATTGGAATCAATCTGCGGATGTAATCCTTTCCTGGGAATGGAGTTCCATGCCCAGGATAAATTTTTTCTATTTCGTACCCTGAGAGTTTTTCATATGAACTCAGCAGTTCCTGCGGATTGCTTGTAGGCAGGCTAACAGATGGAAGGGCCCCTGCCCCAAAAACAGTGTCTCCGCTAAACATTGCTTTCTGCTCCGGCACATAAAAGCAAAGCGCACCTTTGCAATGCCCCGGAGTTGCAATTACTTCCAGTGAAAACCCCTCCCCCTGGAGAGTTTGCCCATCCTTGAGTATCTCCTGTGGAGGGCGCCTTGGTGGCTGGAACCCAAGATGTGTGCACAAAGTTGCCTGCTCCATTGGCTGTGTTATTGCCTTTGCACTAAATTCCGAGCATGCATATGGGAGGTTATGGTTGGCGAGGCCACAGATATGGTCACAATGTGCATGGGTAAGCAAAATTAGCGGGGAATTCGGGTACCTTACCCCTTCTGGGGCATCTATTGCAAAGCCTCCAATTAGGTAGCCGGTTGCAACCGTTCCGCTTTCGCTCCGCACCGGATCCCTTGAGCTGCCCCTGAAAACCTGGATCATTCACTCTTCCTCCGGATTTCTTCTACCTCTGCTGCAATCCCCCTGCCTTTTTCGGTGAGCCTGACCATTTTCTTTTTTCCTTTGGACTCCACTGATACCAGTTGCTTTTCTGCAAGGAGCGAGATTAAATTTGTAATATACACATATGTTGTGCCTGTTTCCTTTGCTATTTCAGAAAGATAGGCAGATTCTGTTGATTTTAGGAAAAGAAATACATTTGCCGGCTTGGTTTTTAGAACAATATCCATAAGATTACCCCACAACCTTCACATTTATTTTTTCTTTGGATTCATTTGCAAGCTCCATTAAGCCAGGGATATGTGCCGCACCCACAACCACAACTGCGCTTTTCGGCTTATGGAAAAGCAGCTTCCTGAACATGTATTTATTCCTGGATTCTACAAAAACATCATAAGATACCGGGAAATCCTGTTTCAGTTTAGCAAGCAGCACATTCAGGTTCTCAGGCTTCATTAGTTCCCTGAGTGTCGTTTTTTTAGGGAATTGATTGAAGCCTCCTGAGAAAACAAGGCCAAATTTCTCTCTTAGGGGAATCCGCTCAATATCCCGCGAGATTGCCCTGACAGGCTTGTCTAAAAGTGCAACAGGGGTTTGGGTGTCCCCGGCAGCCCTCAAGGCTTCTATCATTTCAGTTCCCGGCTTTATATTCCACCATTTTCCCAGGAGCTGCTGGGCTACGAATAAAACTGCAGAGGTAGGATGCATAAGCATCATTCCCAAATCCATGGTGCGGGGCCCTTTTTTTGCAATGCCCTCCAGCCTTTCCCTGCATAGCTCTAAACCGATAAGCTGGGGCTTTTCCAATTCTATTGTTTCCCTTACAAGCACCGCGCTCTGCTTTGAGATGTGCGCAACCGGAACAAGGGTAAGGCTGATTTCTTGTATTTCTTGTATTTGCTCTCCCGCCATTGATATAATATATGTATAATTTCATTTATAAAAGGTCTCGGGCATTTGAAAAAAACCTTCGCACCCGCCCCGGGGAAGCGGGCCTGAGGGGATTCGAACCCCCGACACCCGGATTAAGAGTCCGGTGCTCTAACCAAGCTGAGCTACAGGCCCAAGTTACAGCATAACATGGGTAAAATTGTGAGAATTAAAATGAAGAAAAAAGAATAAAAAGGGGGGTTACTGAGTGGTTGGCGTTCCATTCTCAACTTTTACCATCCTAAATGAAGCAACTCTGTCCCCATTCTCGAAACTAATGGTTGCACCCATCCCTGCCCAACTCTCCAAATTCATCCAGTATTGCTGGATATCTGCAACAGTTGCCTTATAGTAATAGAACTGCTCAGCCTGGTCAAGAAGGTAGAGTGCATTTCTTGCATCTGCAACCAGCACCTGGTTAGATGGAGTCCCATACCTTGAGAGGTAACTGTTCATAAAATACGATGCAGCCGGGTCATTCTCATCATATTCAGGAAGAATCGCGTGGACCCCTTCCCCATTCGCTTCCATTGCTGCAAGTGCGGTGGAAGAAACCAGGTTTTCATCCCCAATTATTTCAGATTCTATGCCACCTGCACGAAGTGCATTCACAATCTTGGCAGCAGTTGTTCCATCTGAAGTGAATATCAGCACAACTTCCGGCTGATAGCCTTTTATTATGGAAACTGTGGAAGCGAAATTCTCATTGTATGCCTGGGAAGGCTGTGTGGATAGCCCCATCCCCTTTGCAGCCTCGTCAAACAAATCCTTTTTTTCAAGAGCTGTAGGTGAGCTATCTGTAATTGTCATTGTCCTGAGCCAGCCCTTGTCCTTGCAGAACTGGGCAAGCTCCTCCCCGATTACTTCAGGGGAGCCTGCAAAATTCATTGCATATTCACTGGCAGCATTTCCTGTTGCAAGAGAGATGAGGACAACGCCTTTCTCTTCCAGGAGCGGGGCCATTCCATCTACTTCCGCAGGGCACACACCCCCAATAATTACTTCCACATTCCTAAACTCAACAAGAGAGCTAAGGGCTGATGCAGCACCTTCTTCAGTGCAAAGGCCATCCTGCTCAGCAATGTCATAAACATACTCATCGGTTGAAAGCTCAGTTGCTGCAAGCTTGAGCGCATTAAGCGCTTCATTTCCTTCAACCGCATGATCTCCGGAAAGCGGGCCGATATACCCAACAGTGATTACTTCGGGCTCCGGCTCTGCAACAACGGGAGGCGGAGCAGGCTCCGGCTCCGGCTCGGGTTCTGGCTCAACCTGCACTACTTCCTCTTGCGGGCAACCCGCAACAAGAAGCAATCCTGCAAAAAGCAATACAAACATCCATCTCATTTGTGCACCTCATTTTAATTTCCATTTTGGTCCTTTATCAGTATCTTCAAGCACCACTCCCATCTCCGAGAGCTTATCCCTTATTTCATCTGATAGATTGAAATTCTTTTCCCCCCGGGCTTTCTCCCGCTCCTGCACAAGGGAATCGATTTCTTTTTTCTTTTCGGGGCTTACTTTCTTTTTTTCTTTTTCCAGCCCCAGTATCCACATCATTTTCCCAAAATCCTCCTTTGCTTCTGCAATTGCCGGATAATCCGGCTCCGGTTTCCGCATTTCAGAAAAGCATTCGGTCATTATGCCAAACATATGTGAAAGTGCAGACGGGGTATCAAAATCATTATCCATTGCTGCATAGAAGCCATCCGCCTCATCCTGCAGTTTTTTCCTCAATTCGGTATTTTCTGCGCCCCCGGAACCTGGAAGCTCATCCGCTTTTTCCTGGAAGTTGAACATCCGCTCCGCGGTTGTCTGCGCAGCAGAAATGTTCTCTTCGCTATAATCTACCGGGCTCCTGTAATGGCTGTGCAGGAAGAAAAGCCGCAGCGCATAAGGGGGATATTTCCCAAGCAAATCCTTGAGTGTTATAAAGTTCCCCAGGGACTTGCTCATCTTCTCCCCATTTACCGTGAGGAAACCTGTATGCATCCAGCACTTGGAAAATGGGGTTTTCAGCGCCGCTTCTGCCTGTGCAATTTCATTTTCATGGTGCGGAAAGATGAGGTCGCGCCCCCCTCCATGGATATCCAGTGTCCTTCCATCAGTGTATTTCATGCTCATTGCAGAGCACTCAATATGCCAGCCGGGCCTTCCCTTTCCCCAAGGGCTCTCGAATGTAAGTACGTCCTCCCCTTTTTTCCAGAGGGCAAAATCAGCCGGGTCTTTTTTTGTTTCATCAACTGCGCATCTTGAGCCGCGGTTAATTTCATCAAGCTTCTGCCCTGAGAGTTTCCCATATCCGGGAAAAGAGGAAACCGAGAAATAGACCCCTGTTCCGGTTTCATACGCATGCCCATTCTCAATAATCTTTTTTATCATCTCAATAATTTCAGGGATGTTCTCACTTACTTTTGGGTAATTGTCTGCACGCAGGATTCTGAGCCTGTCAAATTCTTCAAGTGCCTCATTCTGGAATTTCTCCGAAAGCTCCAGTGGGGAAATTCCTGTTTCCCTTGAGCGTTTGAAAATCTTGTCCTCAATATCCGTAATATTCTGGGTGTGGAGGACTTTGTAGCCCTTGTGCATTAAATAGCGCTTAATTGTATCCATGGAAATATATGTCCTGGCGTGCCCAAGGTGCGCATGGTCATAAGGAGTGAGCCCACAGACATAGAGGTAAACCTTCCCCTTTTCCACGGGCTCGAATTCCTCAGCCTTTCTGGAAAATGAATTGTAGATTTTCACGAACCTATCATTCTAAAAAGAATATAAAAAAGGGAAGGTCAGGAAAAAGAAATCAGATGAGGTATTTCGGATGCTCAGCTAGGTATTTATCCAACTCTGCAAGAACCTCATTAAAGGAAGGTTTTTTCCCGGTAAATGTTTTGTCCAGATGCCCAAGCACTTCCTTCCTGGACTTTACCCTGCGTCTTTTCCCCTTCACTTTTACCTTTTCCCTTACTGAGGAAACCAGCCTGAAGAGAACCTGGGCCTTTTCGTTCGAAGTAAGGTGTCCCAATGACTTGGACCTCACCAGAGGAATAAGGTAGGGAAAAAGCATATCAAAAGTCCCCTTGCTGAATATTTTTCCTTCTTTCCGCCAGATTTTCACAAACTCAAGCGACGTGTCCGTGAATTTCTCGTAATACTCCTGCGAATAAAATCGGAATTGTGTGCTGATGTGCTTTACAAGCGGCTCCGGAAGGCGCAAAAGCCGTTTATCAGCAGAGGCCTTCCAATTGTTGTTTGGCATAGTGGTATCATCAAATGCCGGGCGTTCAATAACTTCCAGGAGTTTGGCAGGAGCCATATCCGGCTTGAGCTTTGGCAAAATGAGCTGGAATGCTCTATCCAGGCGCTCCGGTTTATACACGGATGCTATCGTATTTAGCAGTTCTCCGGCCTTGGCCTTCTTGAAACCTTGAGATTCCAAGTAAATGCGGTGCTTGTTCCGAACTGCAGCTGAGCGGTCCCAATTGTTATTTGCTAATTTTTTGTCTGAAATTGCAGGGGTTTCAATAACTTCCATTATTTGGCCATTGCTCATGCCTGGCCTGAGCTTTGGGGCAACCTTCCGGGATACTGCATCCAGATGCTCTGGCCTATAAACAGACTTCAGGCTGGATAATGCCAATGCCGAGGCTTCCACCTGCAAGCCTCTCCCCATTAAGCCCACAATAAAAGCAACATCTTCCTGGTAAGTTCCGGGGCGTTTGGACTTATTCTGGTTCATTGAAGAATAACTCTTTGCAAGAATCATTGCAACACTCTTCTGCTCCTTCCCGGTAAGCGCCACTATTTCCCTTCCATGCTTCAATGTGAATTGCCTGATTGCCTGGAAAAGCGGGCCATACTGCATACTATCAAATCCTGCCTTCTCAAATGCTGCAAATGGCCTTGTGTGCCACTTTGGCGCCATCACTATGCCCTTTGGCGGTCTTTCAAAAAGGGCATCTATCTCCCTTGCAGTTTTTGCAGATTTTGCAAGTTTTTCAGCAAATGCTTTTGTGTGCGCAGGGTCCACATACTTCTGAATCTTGATAACTGTTTCTGCAATTTGTGTTGGGTTTAATGAAAGGCCTTTTAGGGCAATCATGAGCTTTAGCGTTTCATCTGTATCCATGCTGCTTACAAATTGCCTTGGAAGCTTGGTCATGAATCTTGCAACTTTTTTCTGGTCCTGCTTGGAAATCTTAGTTGCTTCAATTTCCCGGGAGAGTTCTCTCCATTTAGATCTTGTGGATGGT
>DAOUYQ010000147.1 GCA_030666035.1 Microcaldota archaeon | reverse complement strand
GGACAGCATCTTTTTTCCATTTTATAAATTTGGAAGGCCGCATGTGGGGGGAATTTCATTGGTGACCCAAAGCGGGGCAGTTGGCTCATGTATAGCGGACCTTGCTGCATATTATGGGGTTGGGTTTGCAAAATTTGCCTCCTATGGAAACGGGGCGACAATAAGCGATGCTGATTTAGTGGAATATTTCGGCTCAGACCCGAAAACTGAGCAGATTCTGCTGTACCTTGAAGGAACAAAAAACGGGAAGAAGCTTCTTGAAGTGCTTGAGCGGGTGAATAAGAAAAAGCCCGTGATTGTGCTTAAAGCAGGAAGGAGCAAAGCAGCAGGGGAAGCTGCAATGTCACACACCGGAAATATTGCCGGAAACTACCTGGCTTACCAGGCAGCATTCAGGCAGAGCAAGGCAATTGAAGTGGATTCTGTTGTTGACTTGTTTTATGTGGCAAATATGTTCAGCCAGCCGTTGCCAAAAGGAAAAAGGGTGGCGGTCTTGACTGATGGCGGGGGGCTGGGGGTGCTTGCAGCTGATGCGCTGGAGGAAGAGGGTTTGGATGTTATCAATTTTAGCAAGGAAACCAGGCAGAAATTAAAGAAAGTGGTTCCAGAGTATGTGAATACGCTGAATCCCCTGGATATTGTTGCGGATTCTGGCACAGAAACTTACAAAAAATGCCTGCGGATATTGATGGATGACCCGGGGATTGATTCTGTTATTGTAATAATTCTTTTCCAGGCCCCTGCAGTTGATTCACGGATAATAGATGTTTTGGTAAAGGAATCTGATCGGAGGAAAAAACCAATTATTGTAGTTGCTGTTGGAGGCGAATACACAAAGGAAAACCGCAAGATTCTGGATGGGTATGGGATACCTACTTATGGCTCTCCTGCTTCTGCAGTTAAAACATTGAAACGGTTTACTGATTATTCACTTTTTCTGAAGAACGAGAAATAGGTGGCCTTTTTCAAAAGGCTCCAGGCTTATTTCTTCAACAATCTCCAGCTCCTTTGAGAGTTCTTCTTTTACCTGCTTATATGTTTCTTCCGGGCTTTGGGTAACATCTATGCTCTGGGATTTTATCGCAATCATTGCATAGCCGCCTTTTTTCAGGAACATGCGGCAGTTCTTGAGGAGGATGTCCGCCTGCTCAGGTGAAGCAACATCCTCATAAACAATGTCAACTTCCCCAACTTCCCTGTAAGTTTGGGGCTGACGCGCATCTGCAAGAATGGGAATTATGTTTTCCCTTTTTTCACAGAGCCTGAGAAGGGTTTTCATGGAATGTGCGGAAATCTCTACTGCATATAATCCCCCACCAGTAAGTATGTCAGAAAGGTGGGAGGGCGTTGTGCCTGTGGATGCGCCCAGGTAAAGGATTGTAGAGTTGTGCTTGATTGGGTTGTTCTTGAGCCCCTTTTTGATTGCTGCGCAAAGCTTGCTTCGCTTTGGGTTCCAGGCACGGTATTCTTTACCATTTATTTTAAGGAGGTTTTCTCCGTAAACTTTGGAACCGGGCACTAAATTCAGGGTAAGGACCCTGCCATCCTGCCCAAATACATTTTCAAAAATTTCTTTCATAAAAAAACCTAAAAAAAGAATTCAGAGAAGGGGTTTCCTGAACGCCTTCATTGGAAACAGTTCGGCTGCTTTCTGCTCTGTGAGGAAATCAAGGGCACTGCTGCATATGGGGCACTTGAAGCCAAAATCAGATGCTGAAACAAAGTCGTGGATGCTTGCGCCGCAGCAGGTGGGGCAGAAGTAGTGTTCCCCATCGCTGAAATCGTGGCTGCGGTGCTCTTCCTCAATTTTTTTATTTACCCATTCTTTCATCCTCTCCACATTAAGGGACCAGAAATATGAGAACCAGCCCGTTTCCGAATCCTTGTGGCGGGTATAATCAACTATGCCAAGGCAGTGAAGCCTGTTTAGCGTTGCCCGGACATCACTTATTTTGATTTGGAGATTTTTGCACATTTCCTCATCGCTGGAATTGTTGTTGAAACCGCGTACAATCTCAAGGGCATGCTCCCCCCCGGATTCAATGAGGATGTGGCGGGCATAGGCATCTGAGAGAAGTTTAGATATTTCAGCACGGTCCAGTGTCCGCTCAGGGACTTTTGCCTTTGGTTTTTTCTCTTTTATTTTGGGCTTTGGGGAAACAGGTTTTTTCTGTGCTGTTTTTGCTTTTGCTGTTTTCTTTTTTAGCGTTTTTTTCTTCGTTGGCTTCTTTCTTAAAGAAGTTTTTTTCCTGGCTGCTGGCTTGCGCAGGGAAATTCTCCCTTTTGCTGCTTTTCTTTTGGCTGGTGCTTTTTTTGTTGTTTTCTTTTTTGGGGCCCTTTTTTTTGCTGCCTTTTTTGAACTTGTTTTTTTCCTCGCGGTTTTTTTGATGGCCTTTTTTTTCAATGCCTTTTTCTTTTTGGGTATTTTCTTTGTAATGGCCTTCTTCTTTACTGGCCTTTTTTTAAGTGCTTTCTTTGTTGTTTTCTTTTTAGCGGGCTTCCTGGATGTTTTTGCCCTCTTTGCAACGGCTTTCCTAACCGCTGTTCTTGCAGCAGATTTCTTTAGCTTGGCTTTTTTTGCCTTCTTGGAAACCGGCTTAGGGGATTTTTTCTTCATCTGCTTTTTTGGCATCGGACCACCGTAAAAATGCTGTAATGTTTTTAGGGTATTGAAGGTATTTAAATGCTTTCGGGAAGGGAAGGGGCAAAGGGTTTTATTTAGATATGCCCCTGCAGCAACTTGCTTCAATAACATTATTTAATTCTTAATCACCACAATAAGCCTTGTGGGCATAAAATGAAACCGGATAATTACTGTGTAATGTGCAAAGGCACCAAAAATATGTGTGGGCTTGGATATTGCCCTCTTCTTAAAAAAATCCGCGCCCAGTACAGGCAAGGCAAGGAATTGAAACAGGATGTTTTTGGTGCATCCGATGAAGCCTTTGTTGGTTCCAGCAACTACCCTGATGTTTCCTGGGGGCCTGTGCTTGCCCTGGAAGGGCATAAAGAAATGAGGGAGATTTATGAGGAGGGATATGAGCGGGTTGTAGAATACCGCTCAACAATGGTCAAGGGAAGGAGGTTTGGGGGAATACGGCCAAATAAACGGAGC
>DAOUYQ010000023.1 GCA_030666035.1 Microcaldota archaeon | reverse complement strand
GAGTTCATTGTCAAGGAGAAGCATCGTGGCGCCGTCATTTCCTGCATCGAGGTCCACTTTCATCTCATTGAAGTCTCCTAAAGTGAAGTCATTGTCCTGGAAGCTCATATCCGCCCCATCAAACCCTGCATCTGCAATTATCTCTCTGTTTGCAGGTATGCCAGCAGTATCAGGCCCCATGGTGATTTCGTTGACATCAAAGAATAGCTTGCTTCCGTTTTGCCCTGCAGCAAGGTCCATATATATCATTCCGGAGTCTCCAAAAGTGGCGGAGTTGTTGCGGAAGCCCAGGTTTGCGCCATTGTTTACTGCCGCCAGAACCATGGATAGCCCGGAATCGTCCCCGAATAAAATGCTGTTGGAATTGTCTTTAAAGTTCAGGTTTGCGCCATCGTGGTCTGCCTGGAGCGTTATTATTATGAAACTCTGGTAGCTAAAACTGGCATTGTTGTTCTGGAAGCGCATCTCTGCCCCATCGTTAATTGCATATGCATCTATCAACATGTTGGAATAAATCCCGAATGAGAGGCTGTTGGGGTTGTCTCTAAAGTCCACATTTGCGCCGTTTTCCCCTGCATCGAGGTCCATCTTTATCTGGCCATAATTTCCAAAATCGATGGCGTTATTGTCCTTGAAATCTAGGTTGCTTCCGTTTCCTGCTGCCTGGAGAATTATGTCTATCTTGCTGTAATCCCCAGCACCAACAGTGTTGTTCTGGAAAGATAGGTTTGCCCCATTGTTAGCATTGGATTTTATAGATACCTGGCTGTTGTCTCCGAAAAGGACAGAGTTGTTTAGAAAGTCCAGGTTTGCCCCATTGTTGTGAGCATATGGCCGCAAAGCTATGTACGAATTGTCACCGTATATAATTGCATTGTTTGAGAAATTTATGTTGGCTCCGTCATCCTTATCCTGGGGCTTCATGTATATCCAGGTGCCATCTCCGGAATTTACAATATTATTCACAAAATCCATGTCCCCATTGCCCATGCTGCTTTCAGCATATACATTCGTGAAATTAACTAATGTGTTGTTGTCAATTTCAAGATTGCTGACGTTGGCTCCATATATCGCGTAACTGGGGGAAGCAGCAGTGTAATTCTCAATGTGGCAGTTGGTTATTTTGATGTTTTCCACGCCCTCTTCTATGTGGATGCCGGAAATGGATGTAAGGGAACCGTTAATTGTGCCGCGGACCCCCCCTGCAGCACTGCAGTCCAGCACCACATTTGAAACAGAGATGTTTATGCATATTGGATATGGGCCCTGGTTCATCTGGGTTGCCCCGGTCTGGTTCCATTGGTAAGTATCAGAAACAGTAATGTTCACCTGGCCTGCACTGCAGTCGAGTGAAGTTCCGGGCCCAAAATCAGTAGCAGAAAAACTAAGCCCCACCATGAACAATACTAAAAATAGTATATACGTCCGTGACATAGATAAATTATAATATTTCTGCTTTAAATATCTTCGGTTCGAAAACCCAATATCCACAAAATACCATTTATGGATTCTTGCATTGTTAACTTGCAGGAATGGAATCTTATTGAAGGCGGAAAACGAGGGGCATTTTGCCCTGCTCCCCTAGTTGGCTTTGCAGCATCCCAATCTGAGTATTGTTTTAGGATTTAGGCATCCTTCCCCTGGGTTTTGGGGGCTTGATGTCCTTGTATTGCTTTGAAAGCATTTCCCGGTTTGCGTATGGGCGCACCTTGAACTCGCGCAAAACCGCGTGCAATAGGTATGCATTTTCAAGCTTGTTCCATTTCCGCTCCGGAAGGGAAGCGATTGCCTCTGCTATGGCTGGGTAGCTTTTGCGCTTTTGCTTTGTGAGCTTTTTTGCTTCGGTATCCAGTGCAGCGCAATCAATCTGTGCAAAATCAAATGCCTTTTTCACCAGGGTTTCGTTTATTGCGCAGAGGGTTCCGGAAGCTTCGTAATCTTTTACTGCAGGATCAATGGACATTTTCTTTATTGCCACCCAGCTCTTGTATCTTGCAAGGAGTGCGATTCTGTCTTTTGGGTGGGTTTTTTCCATGTGCAATTTCCCGGAAAACATTTCCGGTTCCATAAGCACGGGAGTTGAATATTTTTTGAAGAGCGCGAAAAAGAAATAAGATTCTGCTGCAGGGGTGAGTTTTTGCAATTCGCCTACTGACTCTTTGAATGCCAAGCGCAGGGCTGGAGTGGAAATTCCTTTGAGTGCTTCGGAGGCTGATGATGCGGAAATCCCTTTTATGAATTCATCAATTGGCAGGTGCCCTATTCCGGAATAGAGGAATGCCTTTTCATTTACCAGTATGGAAACTTGTGCTGCAGCATGGGCAACATCCTGCTCTGAAGCTGATTCCAGATTGTACTGAAACCCGTGCCTGTCCCCTTTATAGTCCATTTCAAATATCAGTTCTTCCGGCATTCTGACCACTTAAGCAGATAATACTCTGGAAAAGTAATTAAAACAGAGCGTTTTTTAGCAATTCACTGGTGTGCATTCTTTTGGAGGCTTTGCAATTCTTCTACTGCACGGAGTGTACCTTCAAGGGAGAGTGCACGATATACATTTAGCTCTTCAGAAAGGGGGCTAAACTTAACCTTTTTGGAGCTGGATTCCTGCCTGAGCAGTTCCCTAAGCTCAAAAAACCCGGAATAGTCCTGGGATTTGACCATTTCATGGAGCATAACAAGGAGATTTATCTGGGCTTGGAGAGTAAGGCCAAACAAAACATGGCCTTCGGCCTGGGAAATTATTCTCAGGCATCCTGGCTTTGAGCCTTGCATATATGCTTCTTTTGCCTGGCGGGTTAACTCCCAGGCTTGGCCTACTTCTTTGCAGCTTGGCATGCGGGAAATGGAAAATGTATCTATCGTCCCCTCCCGGGAATATGCTCCCTGGGCATTGTAGATTGCCCGAAGCATGGGGGGGGTTGCCCTTCTTCCCAGCTCGGCGCTTTCCATCGATTGTATAAACAGGATGATTGTGGATTCAGTACGCAAATAAAGCTTTTCAAGCACCTGCGCCCTGAGTTCACTGGCCCGGATTTTTTGGGATGCTGCTTTTGTGGGGAGTTTGGGGCGCAGCTTAAGCCGGGGCTGCTTCCCATATAGGTTGTGTACTCTCTGGAGCTGCCCATTCACTGCCATATATTACTATTATATATAACATATTATATAAAGCTATTGGCTATGAAAGGGGTATGTTGGGGAAGAAGAAAATAATGGGGAACCAAAACAAACCGCCCCGGATTAAGGGCAGACTTTTAAAAACTGCGGACATAAAGAAAAGAATAGTGCGCCTCCTTAGCTCAGCCTGGTAGAGCGCTCGCCTTGTAAGCGAGAGGTCGGGGTTTCAAATACCTCAGGGGGCTAAAATTTTCTTTTTGGAGCCTGCTCGCGTTCTATAGATGCAAAAATGTATTTATCGACGTAATTCCTTGGGTATTAAAAATTCTTCCCTCACTTAAAGCTAAAAAACATGGAACTTATAGTTGCGGAGAAACCGAAAGTCGCATATACAATTGCCAATGCACTGGGAGGCTCAGGCATAAAGAGAAAGGCCTATAGTAATATAGGGTATTATGAGTGCGAAGTTGATGGGAAGAAAGTAGTTGTGGCCCCGGCAGTTGGGCACTTGTTTAATTTGGCAGAAAAGAAAAGGAGCAAGGATTACCCTGTTTTTGATATTGAATGGAAACCATCGTATTCTATTTCAAAGGGCGCGGCATTTACCAAGCCTTATGTAAATATGCTGGAATCTTTGGGCAAAAAAGCGGACATGTGCACAATTGCCTGCGATTATGATTTGGAAGGATCCGTAATCGGGTTTAATGTATACCGATTCTGCTATGGGAAAAGACCGGGAAAAAGGATGAAGTTTTCATCACTTGTCCCTGGAGAGCTCAAGGAAGCATACGAGAATGCGGCACCGGAAATTGATTTTAATAATGCTTATGCAGGGGAAACCAGGCACAAATTGGATTGGTTTTATGGAATTAATTTAAGCCGTGCATTAATGAGTGCGCTCAAAAAGGCAGGGGGCTTCCATACTATGAGCATAGGGCGGGTCCAGGGGCCTGCATTAAGTATTCTTGCAACCCGGGAAAAATTAATTGCAGATTTTGTGCCTGAGGATTATTGGGAAGTGAGAATTTGGCTTCAGGACACAGAATTTATGCATGAGAAAGACAGGTTTAGCAGTGAAGATGAGGCAAAGAAAGCCCATGCAGCAATAAAATCAAATGCAACAGTTGAAAAAGTTGAGAAAAAAGAGAAAAAGATTTGGCCGTACCCCCCATTTGACCTGACTTCGCTGCAGCTTGAAGCACATAGGTGCTTTGGAATTAGCCCTTCCCAGACACTGTCTCTTGCCCAGACTTTGTATGAAAATTCGATGATTTCTTACCCAAGAACTTCTTCACAAAAATTACACCCTAAACTGGGGCTAAAGCGGATTATTGGAAAATTGGCAGGAATTGAAGAATACAGGGAGCGGGCAGAGAAATTAATCAAGGAGAACTGGTACCGCCCATTCCAGGGGAGAAAAGAGGACCCGGCACACCCTGCAATCCACCCAACCGGCCTCTACAAAAAGCTGGAAGGGCAGGAGAAAAAACTCTATGACCTGATTGTATGCAGGTTCCTGGGGGTTTTTGCGCCTCCGGCTGAAGCAGAAACCACTAAAATTACTGCCTCAACCGGTGGAGAGATATTCAAGACTTCCGGGGAGAGAATTGCAAAGCGCAATTGGATTGACATGTATCCATATTATAAGAGCAAGGAGCGCGCACTCCCGGAATTCAAAATTGGGGAAAAGGAAGAAGTTGAGAAAAAAAGCAAGGTTAAAAAGAAAACCAAGCCTGCTCCCCGCTACACCCCTGCAAGCATCATCTCGGAATTAGAAAAAAACAAACTGGGAACTAAAGCAACCCGCTCTACCATCATTGATACTTTGTTTAAGCGAAACTATGTTTTGGGCAAAAGCATTACTGTAACTGATTTTGGAATGGATGTGTGGAGGGTACTTGGAAAGTATTCCCCCAGAATCCTGGACCCGGAACTTACCCGTGGAATAGAAGATGATATGGAAAAAATTGTTGCGGGCAAGTTAACTGAGGATGAAGCAGTGGAAAAGGGCAAGGAAAGGCTAATTGAAATTTTAGGGGACTTTAAGAAACATGAAGCTTCTATTGGAAAGGAACTATTGGGTGCAATGCGGGAGACCGAAGAGAAGGAGAATAATTTGGGCGTATGCCCAAACTGTGGGGGGACCCTTAGAATAATTCGGCTTAAAGGCGGGCGCCAGTTTGTGGGCTGCTCAGGATACCCAAAGTGCACCCAGGCTTATCCACTCCCCACAGGGGCATACATAACTATAACCCAGAAAAACTGCAAGGAATGCGGAACGCGCATTGTAAAAGTCAGGAGGAATAAAACTTTCTTTGAGATGTGCCTGGATACAAAATGCAAGACCAAGGAGAACTGGGGCAAGGCCAAACCAAAAAAAGAAGGAAAGTGAAGCTCCCACTTCACCAGCATCTCCAGCTTGGGACAAATTTGCAAAAATTTGTTCGCTTTGGGATCTTGAGCTTGTCTCAAGAGATGTGGCCGGATGAGGTCACACAGAATTCAATTGAATTTCCAATCAATCTGGAGAGAAGAAATCGTCAGATTTTTCAGAAGCTGAGCAGGTATTGGACCCAAGAACCTTGGGAGACTACACCTCCCTTCTCCTAGGGAATAGAAAGATTAGCACGGGCACCGTGTTAATCTTTCTTTAGTTAATTCCCCATGAGAATATTACCTCATAATCGGGGGGAATCAGGAGGAACCTCAAACTGAAGGGGGGTGTCCCCCCTGCGGTTCGGAAGGATAGTAATAAATAAGCGTGTCTGCACAACTTAATTATGAGGCATTTTCACGAGTTCCAGTTGAAGGGGCGAAGGGTTGTAAAAAGGGTGGATATCAACTCGCCTGTAGATGAGCGGGGAGAAATTCTCTCTAACCCGCGCCTCGAGAGGCATGGAAAAAGCATCCGCAGGCTTAGTGATGTGGGTGCAAAAGTAATTGTAATTGCACACCAGGGAAGAAAAGGCTGTGCGGATTTTGTGAGCCTCTCTGACCATGCACGATTATTGGAAAGAATTACACAAAGGCAGGTGCAATTTCTTCAAAGCACGGATACGGACAAAGTCAGGTCTGCAATAGAGCACATGGAGAATGGGGACATTCTGCTTTTGGAAAACGTAAGGATGTGGGAAGGGGAAGATGAAGAACCGCACAAAAGCCTTCTTGTAAAAACCCTTGCACCAATGGCAGACATTTTTGTGCTGGATGCACTCAGCGTATGCCATAGGGAACATGCTTCGGTAGTGGGGCTTGCCGGGCACCTTCCAAGTGCAGCGGGCCCGGTTTTGCAGGATGAAATTAAAGCGTTGGAACGGATTGGCGGGGGAGACCTTACATTGCTGCTGGGAGGGGGAAAGGCAAAAGACTCAATTAGGATTATGAAGAAGTGGCTTGAGGAAAAAAAGGCAAGCCGGGTTCTTCTTGGGGGGATGGTGTCCATATTATTTTTGGATGCTGCAGGGCACAATATTGCAGACTCCCATGCATACCTCAAAGCAAATCAATTGCTTGAGCACACAAAGGATGCAAAGGAGCTCCTCGCCAGGCATAAGGAGATAATCAGGCTTCCGGAAGATGTGGGGCTGGATATAAATGGGGACCGGGTAGAAGCCCGTGTCAATGCAATAGAAAAAGGGAGCATTAAAGACATTGGGGAGAACACAATCCAGAAATATAGTGAGGAAATACGAAGCGCAAAGCGCGTTTTGGTAAATGGGCCAATGGGAGTATATGAGAAAAAAGAGTTCAGCCTTGGAACCGAAAGGGTGCTGCACGCAGTTGCAGAGAGCGATGCATATTCCCTTGTAGGGGGAGGGCACACAATTACTGCAATAAGGCATTTCAAAATTTCAGAAGAAAAATTCAATTATGTGAGCCTCTCGGGAAAGGCACTCATCCAATATTTAAGTGGAAAGGAGCTTCCTGCAATTCGCGCGCTCAGGGAAAACAAAAAGAGTTTCCCAATTTAGAATTGCAAAAAGATTTTAAAGGCTTAAGAAAGAAGCGCAGGGTATGTGCGCTAAAAAATCTGCTTCAAAGCCGGCTAAATCCGGCATGCACAAACTAGGCATATTTGTTCTTGCGATGATGACTTTTGCCGCCATTGCAAGCCTGAGGGGGCTTCCGGGAATGGCGGAATATGGATTGTCATCCGTATTTTTCTATGTGCTTGTTGCAATCATATTCTTTATTCCTGTATCGCTTATTTCTGCAGAGCTGGCAACCGGATGGCCTAAGAATGGGGGCGTTTACTTATGGATAAAAGAGGCATTTGGAGAACGGTGGGGATTCCTTGCGATATGGCTGCAATGGATTCAGAACGTGGTGTGGTATCCTACTGTTCTCTCGTTTGCTGCAGGGGCGCTCGCTTTTGTATTCAATCCTGCAATGGCAAATAATCCAATGTATATCTTCGCTGTAATTGTAATTGTATACTGGGCAGCAACGCTTGCAAGTTTCAGGGGATTGAAGCTTTCAGGGACAATTACCAGCCTGGGGGCAGTATTTGGAACAATTCTCCCGGGGCTCTTAATTATTGCACTCGGGGCAATCTGGTTGTTCTCCGGGCAAACCAGCCAGATTGACTTTACCCTTGATGCATTAATTCCGCAAGATATTGGCAACCTTACTACAATAGTATTTGCTGCAAGCATACTCCTCTTCTATGCAGGGATGGAAGTATCTGCGGTGCATGCAAAAGAAGTCAGGAATCCGCAAAGGGATTATCCAAAGGCAATCTTGGTTGCGGGTGTGTTGACTTTATTCATTTTTGTCCTTGGAACATTATCCATTGCAATAGTTGTTCCCCAGGCAGACATCAACCTGGTTTCAGGAATCATGCAGGCATTCACTGAATTCTTCAAGGCATACAATATTGCATGGATGGTGCCAATACTTGCAATCCTGATTGTATTTGGTGCAATTGGGCAGGTAACTGCCTGGATTGTTGGGCCAAGCAAAGGAATGCTCGCAACTGCAAAGGATGGAACATTGCCTCCCTTTTTGCAAACAACCAATAAAGAGGGAGCCGCAACCCACGTGATGATTGTGCAGGGAATAATAGTGACTATCCTTGCTTCTACATACCTCTGGATGCCACAGAGTGTTTCGAGCACATTCTGGATTCTGACGGCACTCACAGCGCAACTATACCTGATTATGTACCTGATGCTGTTTGCCTGCGCAATCAAATTGAGGTATTCACAGCCGGATGTGGTGCGCCCATACAGGCTTCCGGGGGGAATGGCAGGGATGTGGATAATTGCAGGAACCGGGGCAATTGCAAGCCTCTGTGCAATTGGGCTTGGATTTATCCCGCCATCTGAACTTCAGGTGGGAACATCATTAATGTATGGTGGATTTCTTGTAGGTGGAATTGTGGTATTGGGTGGGGCGCCGCTTTTGATTTACCATATCCGGAAACCCAGCTGGAAGACCGGGGGCGCAAATGCGGCAGGGCCAAAAGCAGGCTCCAGGCCGGCCAGGAAAAAGAAGAGTGCTGCAAAGCCAAAAACAAAAAGAAGGTGAATTAAATGGTATTGGAAAAAGTAAAAATAGACAAAAAAAACAGGAAACATTATAGTGGGCATGTTAGTACCTACTCAAACAGGTACATGGCCAGGGAAATTCCCCATTATGAGATTCCCAAAGAGGGAATGCCTGCAAATGCAGCATACCAGCTCATACATGATGAATTGGACCTAAATGGGAACCCCAGCCTTAACCTGGCAAGCTTTGTGACCACCTGGATGGAGCCTGAAGCAGACAAGCTCATGTTGGAGTGCCTGAAGCAGAATTTCATTGACCACGACGAGTATCCCCAGACCGAGATAATCCACCAGCGCTGTGTGAATATGCTTGGGAGGCTCTTCAATG
>DAOUYQ010000005.1 GCA_030666035.1 Microcaldota archaeon | reverse complement strand
AGAATAATTAGTTTTGCCTGACTATCCCAAGAAGTTCTCATTTTAACTGCACAGGGCGCTTGCCCCACTCATTTCCCCGGAGCAAAGAAAGCATTTAAAACACCTTTTCTCAAAAATTACCATTATACGGGGTTTATTTAAAAATAAACCCGCACCAAGATGGTTTCCATGGATTTGGGCAGGAGCTTAAGGCAACTTGTAGCAAAAATTACAAATGCGCCGGTAATAGATGAAAAAGCAGTAAAATCCTTTGTGCGCGACCTCCAGCGTGTGCTGATTGCCTCAGATGTTAATGTAAAATTAGTTTTTGACCTCACCAAAAGAATAGAAGCGCGCGCCCTGGATTCCACAAAGCTCGAAGGCCTCACCCTCCGCGAGCACCTCCTCAAAATCGTGCACGATGAATTAATCTCCTTCATGGGCGAGTCCTACGAGCCCAGGATGGACAAACACACAATTCTTTTAATGGGTCTCTTCGGTGCCGGAAAAACCTCCAGTGTAGGGAAGCTTGCATATTTCTACAAAAAAAGAGGCTTCAAGGTAGGTGTTGTAGGCGCAGATGTAGAGCGCCCCGCAGCCCAGGAGCAGCTCCAGCAGCTCTCCGAGCAAATCGGAGTAAACTTTTACACAGTAAAGGATGAGCCCGATGCCTACAAGGTAGTAGAAGACGCAATGAAAAAATCCGAGGACGACATTCTCATTGTAGATTCAGCCGGAAGAAGCGCATTCGATTCCCGCCTTGCAGATGAATTAACAAAAATCGGAAAAGTCCTCAACCCCGCAGAATCTTATTTGGTTCTAAGTGCGGATGTAGGCCAGGTTGCAGGCAAGCAATCCGAAGAATTCAACTCACTAATCCCGGTAACCGGAGTAATAGTAACAAAAATGGACGGCTCTGGAAAAGGGGGAGGCGCGCTTTCCGCAGTAGCCTCCACCAACTCAAAAATTTCCTTTGTAGGCATGGGAGAAAAGATGGAGGACTTTGAGATTTATGACCCTTCAAAATATGTAGGCCGCCTCCTTGGAATCCCGGACATCGAAGGCCTCATGGAAAAAGTAAAGCTTGCAACTGAAGAAGCCCAGCTTTCCCCCGAAGACATGAAGGAATTCACAATAGAATCCTTTTACCAGCAATTAAAAGCAGCCAAAAAAATGGGCCCGCTTGGAGGAATCTTTTCCATGATGGGCATGAGTGACCTTCCCCAGGAAGCAGTAAATCAGGGGGAAGGAAAGCTCAAGCAATACGAAAACATAATCGGCTCCATGAGCAAAGCCGAGCGGCAGGATGCTTCCCTAATCAAAAAGTCCCGAAACAGGATGGAGCGCATTGCAAAAGGCTCCGGAGCCTCCCTGGAAGATGTGCGCCAGTTTATTTCCCAATTCTCAAAAATGGAAAAAATGTTTACCCGCTTCAGGAAAGACCGGGGCTTTAGAAAGAAAATGGAAAAAATGATGAAAGGAGGAGGCGGAATGAACCTTCCGGGAATGATGGGCTAGATTCTCTCTTCAGAATGCGTAAGCAACTGCCCAAAATCCTTCTCTACAACCTTATCCGGCTCAATTCCCAATTCCCCAAGCAACCCATGCAGTTTCTCTTCACTTGCACTCCCACTCCTAATCAATACGAAATTCCCCAATTGGTTTATGTGCACAAGCAACACAACAAATTCCCCAAGCCCATAAACCTTCTTCTCCAAATCCATTCTCGCAACACTGCTAAACAACCGCATGAATATCCTTCTTGCCCCATTCACATCCCCAATGGGAGTAGAAACAATATCAAAACAGCCAGTCTCCTCATTATATGCAGCAAGCCCCATTCTTGCCCCCTTCTCTTCCTGCACAATTTTCAAGGCTCCGCGCCCTTCAGTGTCAAAGTAAGTTGCACTCTCTTTCCCTTCACTTGCTTTATGTGCATCCATCTTCTTTAGCTTCTGCTCAATTGCTGCAAAGCCCCCGCACCTTGCTTTTAGTTCCTTCATAAAGCAATCTTACCACAATAATCCCTTATAAGGTTTTCTTCCCCATTTACCTCTGACCTAAATGGCAAACGCAACAAAATCCCGCATATTTCCCGTTATCTTTTTAACTTAAACTAAGCAACAACTAGCTCATGCCCATTAAAATAAATAATTCCAGGTGCATCCAATGCATAGGATGCGCATCAGTCTGCCCAACAGGGGCACTTGAGCTTCAAGGCCTCAGCATGGTCTTCCACCCGGAAAAATGCATCTCATGCGGGATCTGTGCACGCGCCTGCCCTGCAAATGCAATTACGTTCACCCCCAAGAATGAAAAAGAAAAGAAAAAAAGGACTGATTCTAATGAAAAAAAGTGACCACGATGTAATTATTATTGGAGCCGGCCCTGCAGGTTCCACAATGTCGCGGCTTCTTGCCCAAGAAGGCTTCAATGTAATGGTATTTGACAAAAGAAAGGAACTGGGAGAGCCTGTTAGGTGCGGTGAAGGGCTCGGTTCCAGAGAAATAATTGCCCAGGATATTGACTTGCCCAAACCATGCATCTCAACAGAGATTCATGGGGCCAAAGTAGTAGCTCCAGATGGTTCAGAGATTATATGGAAAGACAAAGAAACAAGCGGGTGGGTCCTGGAGCGCAAATACTTTGATAAATGGCTCATGGAGCAGGCAGTAAAACAAGGAGCAAAAGTAAAATCCTACACTAGGGTAATTGACCTCATAAAAGATGCCAAAGGAAAAATCTCAGGCGTAACCGTTTCCCGTGCAGGCAGAGAGCCCTATGAAGTTAGTGCTCCCCTGGTAGTTTCTGCTGAAGGACTGGAAGCCCAAATTGCAAGAAAAGCCGGTTTCCCAGCAGTTTCCACTCTTTATGATGTAGATACCTGCTACCAATACGAAATGCAGGAGTACGACCATGAAAACCTAATTGAATTGTATTTTGGCAATGAAATTGCACCCCGTGGATACGTTTGGATCTTCCCCAAAAATGACAAAAAAGCAAACGTAGGAATCGGAATTGGGGCCCATCTGGAAACCGGAGTAAAAGAAGGTGGAATCAAGGGTGCAACTCCAAGAGAATTCCTTGATAAATTTATTGAAAATCATCCTAAACTAAAAGATGCCTCCACCCTGGAAGATTTTGGGGGAATCATTTCCGTAGGCGCTCCAATTGACTCCTTTGTAATAGATAATTTTCTGGTAGTAGGAACTGCAGCAAGGCAGGTTGACCCAATCCATGGGGGGGGAATCGCCCTTGCAATGGAAGCTGCCGCCATGGCAGCAAAAGCAGTAATTGCAGCAAATAAAGACTATTCTGAAGCAAAGCTCAAGCCGTATGAAAAAGTATGGCGCGCAGGCCCGGGAAAGAAAGTTGCAAGAAGGCTTCTTCTCAGAAAAGTAATGGAGTCAGCAACTGATGACGACTTTAACCACATCTTCAAAACAATTAAGGCAGAAGACCTGGACCATGTAATGCAGGGAAACTTTGCACCCTCAATTGCAAAAGTAGTTGCAAGAAGGCCACAATTAATCGGGATTTTGAAGGCGCTTATTTAGCTCAAAAAAGCTTAGATTGAGCCTTTCTTTTCCTTACTTCTTCTTTTATTTAACTTTCGTTGCTATATAAACAACCATTAGTCAGTAAAATAATGGTGCTCACAATGGGAAAAATCAAATGTGGTGTCGTCGGTGTAGGGAACTGCTTTGCAGGGCTCTACCAAGGGCTCCAGCATTACAAGGAGAACCCGGAAAAGGAAGTAATCGGCCTTATGCACCAGGAGATGGCAGGCTACCGCACCCAGGATATTGAGTTTGTCTCAGCATATGATGTTGGAAAAAATAAGGTAGGAAAACCCCTCAATGAAGCAGTAATGGCCTACCCCAACATGGTGGACTGGATTAAGCTCCCAAAGAGCGATGTGATTGTCCAGGAATCCCCTGTCCTGGATGGCGTAGGCAAATACGTTGAAGACGTAATTAAGCCGGTTCAAAACAAGCCCATTGAAGAGTTAAAGAAAGAAATCAAAAAGCACATCAAGGAAACCGGAACTGAGGTAATAGTAAGCTACCTTCCCGTAGGAAGCCAGAGCGCAGCTGAATTCTGGGCAGAAATCTGCCTGGATGCTGGAGTTGCCTTTGTAAACTGCATGCCCGTTTTCATCGCCTCCAACCCCAAATGGGAAAAGCGCTTCCGTGAAAAGAAAGTCCCGGTAATCGGAGACGACATCAAAGGCCAAATCGGTGCCACAATCGTTCACAGAGTTCTTGCCAAGCTTACCCAGGACCGTGGAGCAGAACTGGATAAAACCTACCAACTTAACGTCGGAGGAAACACCGATTTCAAAAATATGCTCGAGCGCTCGCGCTTAGAATCCAAGAAGATTTCCAAAACCGAATCAGTCCAGTCACAGATGAAAAGCCGGATGCCAGAAGAAAATATTCACATTGGCCCCAGCGACCACGTCCCTTTCCTCAAAAATACAAAAATCTGCTTTATCTACATGGAAGGGAGGCAATGGGCAGACATCCCCTACAAAATCGACCTCAAGCTGGATGTTGATGACAAAGCAAATTCCGCAGGAATAGTAGTAGATGCAGTGCGCGCAGCCAAAATCGCCCTAGACAGGGGCTATGGGGGAGCAATTGAATCCGCCTCAGCTTACTTGATGAAGCACCCCCCAGTGCAGATGAGCGACCCTGAAGCTAAAGCAGCCTTAGAATACTTCATAATGGGTAAAGAGCAGAAAACAGGGAAATAACTCTCCCTATTTACTCATCAGAAGCTTTGCCAGCACAAGAACCGCACCCAACAGGGTTCCCGCTTCAAATATTGCAGCCGTAGTTATCCCTGATGCAGCATCGCTGTAAATAAGCAACCCAACCCCGATTATATAAAGGCCGAGAAACAGCGGCTGTATCTCCTTTGTGCCCTTAAACAGGTGATATAGCTGCACAAGCCATCCGATTATGATCAGGCCCAATCCGATAAGGAATATATCCATTTTTTCACCAAAAGGATCTACGGTTCAACATTTAAAAAGATTGTTCCGGGCTTCAGAAATCAGTTAATTTAGGCTGCAAAATCCGCTCCATGGTGCTCCACCTGGTCCTTATTTCTCCTTTAAGTTTTGCCCGTATTTCCGGGTTCTTAATGGCAGCAATAGTCCGCTCATCTGCAGGATACCCACTTCCAATTTCTTCCCCAAGCCGTTTCCCCAATTCCTTAATTCCCCTATCCCTGGTAACTTTAGCCAAAATAGAAGCAGCTCCCACAATAGGGTACAATAAATCCGCCTTGTGCTCAGCCACAACGTCCCGACCCACTAATTTAGCCTTCCGGATGAATTTAGAAGCATTTTTTTCCGGAAGGTCAATATATATCCTTCCTTCAAAAGAAGCGGCTAATTGCCCCATAGCCTTAGCCTCAATCACATTCAGGGACTCCCTCCACATGCGTTTATTGAGTTCCTGGGCAGTAATCTCTACAATTTCATATTTACACAGTGTTTGAATCTTTGGAAAAAACTCTTCTCGTTTTTGAGGAGTAAGTTTTTTAGAATCAGTAATTCCTAACTCTTCTAACTCAGATTCTTTTTCACTTTCAATACTAGCAAGAGCAATAACAAGATTTCCTAAAACTGGCCCGCGCCCAGCCTCATCCACGCCAGAAATTAGCATAGAAAAAACTACTCAGGGTGCAGGCTCCTTTTCTCAATAATTACGAAATCCCCAACTGCAAGAACAGCATCATATGGGCACGATACAAGCCCATCGTCCCCCCGCATATCTTCTGCAACAGAGTTATCCGGGTTGGGTTCCACTATGAGTTCTTCAATTTTCCCGGTAATCTCATTAATGTTTACATCTACGAGTCTTCCGAATTCTTCACCGTCGTTAGTGATGACTTTATTCCCTGATAGTTGCCTTGCAAGCGTGTACTTTCCCATGTGGACACCGAGAGTTTATTACTTAAAAAGTTTATAAACCCTACTCTTCGTATTTACACAGAGTGGTAATATGGTTGAAAAACTCTTCAGAGAAAACCCTTACCTTGATTCATGCGAAGCTACGATAATTTCCTCAAAAGGCGATGAAATCACGCTTAACCGCACGGTTTTCTTTGCTTTTGCGGGTGGCCAGCAATCCGATTCAGGCATAATTGGTGCCCATAAAGTGCTCGAAGCCCGCGCCCAGGGCCCGGAAATATACTATAAGCTCGAAGATGGCCCCAGCCTTAAGCCCGGCGACAAGGTCAATGTAAAAATAGACATTGAAAAAAGGAGAAAAATAATGCGCCTTCATTCAGCAGCCCACCTGGTTTATGGAGTTTTTAGCGAAAAAACCGGAATTAAAAAACTAATCGGCTCAAACGTTGCCCAAGATAAATCAAGGATTGATTTTGAGCACGAAGGCTCAATTGCAGAAAAATTAGGGGATGTAGAAAAAGAAGCAAATTCCCTAATTGATGCAGCCCTTCCAATTAGGACATACGCGGATGAAAAGAACCCGGACAGATGGTGGTGGGAGTGCGGCACAATGAAATATCCCTGCGGAGGCACCCACGTAAAATCCCTCGGCGAAATCGGAAAAATAAAACTCAAAAGAAAGAACATCGGCTCAGGAAAAGAAAGAATTGAGATTACCCTGGAAAAATAAACAGCGAAAAACAAGAACGAAACCCGACAAGCGGAGGGTTGAGGGCCGAACACGTGCCAGAGTGCGGCAGAATACAAAAAGACTAGCGTAAAACGGGCCATGTTTTTATGAAATTTTTTACCACAGCTTAAAACAGCAGCAAAAAATTTCAAGGCTGCATCCATTCAATCTCATAATACTCATATTTGCTTTGCGGCAACTCAATTTTCCTAATCAGATAATAAGTTACAGAGCTTTCCCGGTCCGCAATTGCAAGAAGCAAATCCAACTCCCTCTCAGCACAGCTCTTTAGCGCAGCCGCAAGCTCCTCCCCGCTCAGATACTCATCCTCGCCAAGCGAGAGCATCAAAAATGAAGGGCTTCCGCTTTTAGGTGTTTCCACCCCATTCTTCTTCCGGTGGTACAAAGCAAAATCAACCTTTCCTTTTTTCACCTTCCCCTCTCCCGGAATTGCAAGGATAAATGTTTTCTTTACTGAATGCGCAACACGGATTGCCCGCGCCCATTCAGAAATAATCATGCCGCTCTTTCTTGGAAACACATGCAGCACATGCTTTGAGTGCACCCAGTCCTTTCCCTTCTCAGGCCCTGCCCCGGGCAAATAAATCCTAAAATGGGTTCCAAACTTGAACCCGGTTTTCACCACATACCCGGCATCCCTCCATTCTTGGTACACATTGTTCATATCCTCAAAATATTCAATCCGCTTTTTTGCGTTTGAAAAAACATCCTTTCTTTTTGCATTGCCCAATTCAAGTTTCCCAGCATCCATAAGCAAGAGCGTTTCAAACACATCCAGCTTGGAAATGCTCCCCCGGTGCGGTGCCTTGTATGTTCCCATCTGCCCAATCCAGTAATCCCTGTAAAGCTCCCCCCCAACTTCAGCATCATCAACTATGCTCATCAAATCATCAGCAAAGAATTCCCCACCAAATTCCGGAACCTTCAGCCCAAGCTCCCCCCGCTTATACTTCCTGGAAACACTCTTTCCATATTTTCCGGCTGCTTCTTTTTCTGGCCTCAAAAACAGCCCCCTGTCCCTCCAATCCTTATAAGTCAAATACCGTGCAAGCAGCTTTTTCCCCTTAAATTCTGAAGCCAGCCCATTAAAGCCCAGCTTCTTCCCCGCAGAATCCAGGCACTCTGCCCCCCGCACATCCACCAAATAGAGCGCCTCCTCAGGCTCCAGAAAAATAACCCCCTTTTTATTCTCCCCATAACACCCCTTAACCAGAGCAGTTATGCTCGCTGCATCATCTGTTTTCACTTTTTTTCCATCCCAAAAGAGCAACATATGCCTCTATTTCCCAACTAAGACTTTAAATTATCCACGCCCCAAATAACTTCACATGAAATCTGAGAGAGCTTATGACGTTCAACTAATGCTGGATGAACTATTGGAATCCCTGCAAATGGAACACGTAATCAACTCCAGAATAATCTGCATGAGGAGCAAAGAAGCCAAAGTAAATGCCTATGCAAGAATCTGGTCCCTGCCCCAAATTTGGAGGAACGCCCTTGAAATTAATCCCTTCTATGTAATTGAAGCAGTAAGCGAGCACTATGATAAACTTCCAGAAGAAGAAAAGAAAAAAGTCCTAATCCACGAACTTCTCCACATCCCCAAAAAATTCACCGGTGGATTAGTCCCGCATAATAATCGGGGAAGAAGAATAGATGATAGATTAGTCAATGAGATCTACAAAAAGTATCTCGCTTCTTTTGAAGTTTCTAACAAAGAACTTTGAATCCATGCTGTTTTTATTGGGTTTTGTGCAATATAATGCCCAATGGATCCTGAGACAACAGTAAAGAAAAAACACCCCCAAGCCCAAACAGGGCAAACAAACCTCTTAGGCCAATTTTCATTTGAGCTCCTGCCGAATGCTGAGCACATTTTGGATGCTCTTCAAACAGCAGGAGCTACTACAGAGCAAAAAGAGCACATAATGGATATCCTTTCTACCATTGCACACAATAATGCGGGTTTGGGCATCCGCTCCATGAATCACATCGAATGGATCCTTGTAAAGGCCCCTCCAGATTCAAATATTGTGGGCAAAATCCAGTTCATCTTAAAAAAATATGGCAATGATTCAACAGCATACCTGAATCCACTTGCTTCATTTCTTGGAAACCCCCATTTAGAGAAAGGCAGCTTCACAGACCAGGTGTTCAAGGATTTATGCAAGATAGTTGAAATGCGAGGAGAACATTTTGATACCTCCGATGATCCGCTATCCCTTGGTTCTGTAGTGAGCCAGGCTAATTTCCGCCCAGAGATGCTTAAAAAGATAAAGGGCATTGCAAAAATGACTAAACTTGTGGGAGCAGTTTATTATGCAGTAAAGGCAGATTATTTTGAAAATTCCTATAAAGGTGAAGCGGCTGTTGATTTTGCTTCCAAAAGGCTCGACCTAGCCTATGAAATTGCAAAAGTTTCCGGAAAAGCTGCACCCCCTGCACTTTTCCATTTGGGGCATATATTAGCCGGTTCGCATTCTGATTATGAAGTTCTTGATGGAATCAGGCTTCTCACCAGGCAGGCGGGAGAAAAAAGCTGGAAAGTACTCTCTGCACTGAAGGTTTCATTAAATACATCAATGAGCTGGATGCCCAGTGAAAAGTTGCCAGATTTTATCCTGATGCTAGCTACCTTTTATTCAGGTGCAGAAAAACTCGTGGCATCTCTTGGAGCAGAGCATACTGATCCTGAAGTTTGCCTGAATTTTGCCTATGGAATCGCCACAATCGGCTCGAAAAAGACCCAAGCGCTTTACAGGAACTTTGGCATGGAATATTTCATGAGGTATACAAAAGATACTTTAGAAGCATTACACTCAAATATCGACCCCAAGAGTTCAACGAAACCTCTTTTGCTTGTAGCTTTCAACAAAAATGACCCAAACAGTATCTTTTACAGAGAAGGCTCCAGATTATTCCCACTTACAAAACATTACTGCCTGGTGATAGTAGAAGTAGGTTCTGAAGCTGCTTTCTATGATAGGATGCACTCAATTTCTAAACGATATGGAAAAATCGGAACCCTTATAATCGGAGGTCATGGAGCTCCCGACAGAATCCTGCTTGGAAAACTTGGCGTTGCTACAGTTGAAGAATTTGAAGCGTTGCCCCCCATAAAAAAGAATTCGCTGGAAGAGCGCAGGATGCTGGACCTTACTGATCTAGAAGAGTTGAAAAAACTGAGAAGCTCTTTTACTGAAAAACCGATAGTACTCCTTGTTTCCTGCTCAACAGGAAAGAGTGAAGCCGCGATAGGCGGAATCATATCTGATGCGTGGGGGGCCACCCTTTATGCTCCGGCGGAAAATTTCTCAAGAACAAAGTATCTCCTTTCCCCAGAAGGAAGGATAACTGATGTAGAGTATAACGTTGAAAGCACACAATTTCTTCAGGGAAAAATTACTCGAAGTTTGCTCGATAAGCCTTAACAAACACAATCTTCCATTCATCAGAAATAAACGCATAATACAGGTTTTTCCTCATCCTTGCAGCCTTCACCAAATCAGAGAGCAAATCCGGCTTTTCCCCCTCCTTCAAAACCTTTACAATCGATTCAGTCCTGTCCTCCCCAACCCGAATACCCTTCTTATAAACCCTCAAAAATTCCAAATCCCCCTTCCCAATCCGCACAATGTACCCGGAATCCCTCAGCTCTTTTAACACTGCAAATCTCTCTTTTGCAAGCACATCCTTTTCCTTTGCAAGTTCAATAAGTTCTTCTGCTTTCTTCCCAGTACAAATTGCCCCCTTCTCCTCAAAATATGCAGCTTCGAGCAAGGGAAGCTTCTGCTTCCCCCCCTCACTTATTCCAGCCCCAAGCAATTCCAGTTTTTCCACTAGCCCGGGTTCATCCTCAATGAAAAATTCCCCCTCCAGCTTCCCCACTATTTCCCCTCGCCCTTTATTATGTTTTTTTGCACAGCCCGGACCAGTTTGCCCAAATACTTTGATGGAATGTTTCCCATGTTTATCTCTACTTTGTTGGTCCCTGCAGTATCCACCTGCAAGCCCCCAAGCCCAAATATCCGCTCCAGCAGGCTTTTATGCGTATGTATATTCGTGATGCGCTCATAAGGCACATACGTGGTTTTCTTGTTGAAGAGCCCGCTATGCATAGTTACGCCCTCACTATCCACTTCAATATACTGTATCTTTGCCTTGATGAATGAAACAACAATTGAGGCTATGCTAAACACAGCGATGATTGCAAGAACAATTTCAAGGGGAAAATTTATCCAGTTGTGCAATTTTATGAAGATGCAGCTGAGTGCAGCTGCACCCACAATTGCACCGGCATATTCTATTCTGCCTGAGCACCTCACACTAAATTCGGTCTGGACCATTGCACAAAGAGTTATAAAGAAAGGAATAAAAAATAGTTGCAGGTGCTCATATGTTAGTTTATACTGATGGTGCATGCTCAGGCAATCCAGGCCCCATGGGAATAGGGGCAGTAGTCTACAAGGGTGGAGAAATCCTAAAAGAGATAAGCCAGGCAATAGGAGAAGGCACAAACAATATTGCAGAATACGAAGCAGTAAAAGCAGGCCTGGAAGAAGCAATCACACTCGGTGCGGATGCAGTTGAAGTGCGTACAGACAGCCGCCTTGTTGTGCAGCAGCTCAGCGGAAAGTTCCGCATTAAAGCTCCCCACCTCCGCGAGATAAAAAAAGAAATAGATGCGCTTGCTGAAGGCCTTGATGTCCGCTATACCTGGGTTGAGCGGGAAAAAAACGCACTTGCAGACAAACTTGCAAAAGATGCAATCGGGTGAAGGAGATTGCAATCCTCTCTTGCAAACTATTTTACATTTGAAGCCTCCAAAAGCCTCCCGGTGCACCGCTGGCTTTATTACAAGGAAGCATATTCTCCCCGGATTGTAGAGCATTTCCTCAAATTGTTCAACCCAAAAGAATCGGTTTTTGACCCATTTGCGGGAATAGGGACAACCCCCCTGGTTGCAAAATCCCTTGGATTAAACTCAACCGGAATAGATATTTCCCCCCTCGCAGTTTTTGTCTCCCGCACAAAATGCGCAAATTACACTAATTCTGATATTACAGATGCAAAAACTGAGCTCAAAAAAATGTTCAAAGACCGCAAAGAGCCCTCTTTCAAGTGGGATTTTGAGCTCTTTTCCCCCAGAAGGTTTTTCTCAAAGCGAAACTACAACGACATCTGCTTTATCCGGGAAAGATGCGAGCAAATGGAAAACGAAAAAGCAGGCGCACTTTTCCTTCTCGCATTGCTCTCCTCCCTTCCCCAGTGCGGTTTCTTCATCAAGGATGGAGGCGTACTCCGCCTGGAAAAATCCAAGAGCGCAATGCCCGCAAAAGATGCATTCAAGAAAAAAGCAAAACAAATAATCTCAGACCTCGAAACACACAATATTTCCGGCCCAGAGCCACAGATAAAACTCGCGGATGCACGCACTTTCTGCGAGGGAAACTACGACTGCTTTATCACATCCCCCCCGTACCTCAACAATATCGATTACTCAAAAGTATATGGCCTGGAGCTTTCCCTCCTGGCAATGGACAAAAACGCTTCCCTTAAAATGCGCAGGGAATCCCTCCGCTCATTTATCACAAAGGATGCAGCAAAAACCGAAGTCCCGGAAGAAGCAGGGGAGCTTGCCCACAAATTGCCCATAATAGGAGAATATTTTGCAGATATGGAAAGAGTCCTGGAAAACCTCTACAAAACAACCGAAAAAGGAGGAGCACTAATTGTAGGAAACGCAGTAATCCAGGGCAACCATATAGAAGTTGATGAAATTTTAGGCAAAATAGGCAAGCGCATAGGGTTTGTTTATGAAATCCCGCTCTGGATGGAAAGAATTGCAGATGTTAAGCCAGCTAAAATAAAAGTAAGGGAAAGTGCAGCTGTTTTCAAGAAATAATCATCTTTTTCCTCCCTTCCTTCCGTTACCCCCGTTATTCCGCGCTTTCCCCTTCTTTTTCAAATGCTGCACTTCAGTATTAATAGTCTCTTTTGCTTCTTCTGTTAAGACCTGTGCTGCTATCCTCCGCCAGGTGTTTAGTGTCAGTTTTTTTCCTGCCCCCTCATAGATGATTATTGTCTCGGGGCATTGCTCAAAGAGGCCAAGCGTTTTTCCGCCATTCTCTTGTTTTCCGTTTCCTTCCTTTACCTGCACTGCCCTTCCAACTCCTGCAGTCA
>DAOUYQ010000074.1 GCA_030666035.1 Microcaldota archaeon | reverse complement strand
CTCGGACAGGCCTAATGAGGGGGTGTTCATGACAGGGGCAGAATTTGTTCCCCTTGCATCACCCTCATTTGAGACCGGGCCTCCGGGGGAAAATGCAATTGAGTTTGCCCGTGTCATAGACAGGGGGATAAGGAGTTCGGGAGTTATTGATGTTTCCAAGTTCTTTATTGAGGAAGGAAAAGTGCTCGGGTTATTCTTGGACCTTTGGGTGCTTGACCACTGCGGAAACCTGATGGATACTGGTGCGCTTGCAGCATGTGCAGCGCTCCTGGATACAAAAGTGCCAAAGATTGAAGATGGTGCGATTATCCGGACCGAAAGCTCAGGGGGGCTGGACATGAAATACAAGCCGCTTAGTACAAGCTTTATAAAAGTAGGAAAACATTTCCTGATGGACCCATCACGCGATGAGGAATTTGCAAAGGACATGACCCTCAATATTGGAAGCGTGGAGGGCAAGGTTTCAAGCATACAGAAATCCGGGGATGCGGGCTTAAGCAGGGATAATGTGCTTAGCCTTGTGGATACTGCATTCGAAAAAGCGGATGAGCTTAGGAAATACTTATGAGAAGGTGGCAATGATGAGGTCTCCAAGATATGGAAGAAGGATACGGAAGCTTGCGGGAGCTGCAACCAAAAAAAAGGAAAGCTCTTATGAGTGCCCAAAATGCGCAAAGAAATCCGTAAGAAGGATTTCCTATGCGCTCTGGAAATGCAATTCCTGCGGCGCAAAGATTGCGGGGGGGGCATACAGCCTAAGCACCCCTACCGGGAAAACGGCCAGGAGAATGCTCGCAAAGGAGGAAGCAGGTGAATAAATATGGGAGAATACAGGGAATGGGAGAGCGGAAACATTGTTATGATTTCCAGCCTCAAAACATTTGAGTTTCCTTCAACCGGGGCAAAGGTGCTCTTTAAATGCAGGCCGCCCATTGCAAAGGAGTTGGGCACGGATTAGGGAATTTGAATGGAGTGCTCCGGGTCCCTTAGGTTTTCTTTTCCCAGTGCAAAAAAAGCGCGGGAAGCAAGGGAAGCCATGCGAAGCGAGGGGCACAGGAATGGGCGCTCCGTGGTTAAAATTTCAGTTAAAGGGAAGGAATTGGTTGTGGAAATTTCCTCAACTGATTCAGTTGCCCTCCGGGCGGCGATGAATGGCTGCTTGAGGAACATGAAGATTATAGAAAATATTGGTGGTGTTTTAGAATGAGCAAAGATGAAGACATGCAAAAGGAGATTATGAGGCTGCAGAATTTTGAGAGGCAAATGCAGGCTGTGATGATGCAGAAGCAGCAAATCCAGATCCAGCTTGGGGAAATCGGGCTTGCGCTGGAAGAACTGGCCAAGGCAAAGGGCGATGTATACAAGAGCATCGGGAATGTGATGATTAAGACCACGGTTGAAGCTGCAAAAACCGACCTTGAAGAAAAGAAGAAGCTTATGGAAAGCAGGAAAAAGACGCTTGATGAGCAGGATGAAAAGCTGCGTGCAGAGCTCATAAGGCTTCAGAAGAAGATCCAGGAAGAGATGGGTTCTTCTGATGAAAAGGCTTAAAGCGGAATTTGAATCCTTCCTTGAGAAAAACAAGGATGCAAAGCTGGTTATCACCGGCCATTCAAACATGGACCTGGATGCGCTTTGCTGCTGCTATGCAATGAGGAGTGTGCTTCCAAACGCGGTTATGGCTTATCCGGACAAATTGGATGCGCCTGCAAAAGCATTCTACGAGCATTTAGGAATGGAATTTGTTGAGCTTGGGAAGCTCAATAAGGAAGAGTTTGATGGGCTTGTGGTGGTGGACTGCTCCACATCCGTTTTGCTAGAAGAGGCAAAGGGGTGGAAAATTAAGCTGATTATTGACCACCACCATAAATCCGAAAATAACCTTCCTGCAGAACTTACTTTGAGGGATAAGGATGCCCCATCCACTGCAGAAATGATGGCGGAAATGCTCCCGGCTGTTTCTGCGGATGTTGCATTTGTGCTTGGGGTTGCAATTGTTTCGGATACGGCACGCTTCAAGAGTGCGCGTGCGCATACTTTTGCGATGCTTGCGCGCATGCTTGAAATTTCCGGGAAAGAGTATTCGGAGATGCTTGGGTTTGCAGAGCCCGAAGTTGACCTTGAGAATAAGCTGAATGTGCTTGAGGCATTCAGGAACATGAGAATTCAGATGCATGGGGGGTATGTTGTAGTTACTTCTGTTGTGCCTGCGCATGAATCGCTTGTTTCTTCTGCTTTTTCAGACCTTGCGGATGTTGCATTTGTAGGGAAGTGGAAGAATGAGATTTCGGAAACAAGGATTTCTTCGCGCGCAAGGAAGCATGTTAAAGTTAAGATGAATGAGGTTATGCAGGAAGTTGCGGCTGAACTTGGAGGCGGTGGCGGAGGGCATGCCAAGGCTGCGGGGTGCTCTGCAAAAGCCCGGCCGGGCGAAACGCTTGATAAATGCATTGAAGTGCTTATTAGGAAAATTGATGAGGTGGAAAAATGAAGACTATTTTGGTGGGTGGACAGTATGGAGATGAGGGAAAGGGAAAGATTTCCTCGTATATTGCAATAAAGGATGCACCGGATATTGTGGCGCGTGGCGGTGTTGGGCCAAATGCAGGGCACAAGGTCCTCTATGATGGGAATTGGTATTCGCTTCGCATGCTGCCTTCCGGGTTTGTGAACCCAAAATCCAAGGTAATGATTGGGGCAGGCGTTTCAGTTGACCCTGAGGTATTCAAAAAAGAGATTGAAATGACTAAAACTGACGGGCGCGTCTTTGTAGATAAGCGGTGTACCTATATTACTCCTAAGCACAAGGAAGAGGATGCTGCGGCTGAGCTCTCCAAAAAAATCGGGACTACCAAAACCGGATGCGGGCCATCTGTAACTTCGCGTGCGCGCAGGGATGCGGTTTTGATGCAGGATGTCCCTGAGATGCAAAAGTATGTAATAGATGTGGTGGAAGCAGTAAATAAGGCAAAGAATGTGTTTATTGAGGGCTCCCAGGGCTTTATGCTCTCGGTTCTTTATGGGACTTACCCTTTTGTAACTTCCAAGGACGTGACTGCTTCTTCGATTGCTGCGGATGTTGGTTTGGGGCCAACTTCAATTGACCAGGTGATTATGGTTATTAAGGCATATACTACCCGCGTGGGAAATGGGCCTTTCCCAGAGGAAATTGAAGTGGAGGAAGCGGTTAAATTGAATTTCCAGGAATATGGAACTGTTACCGGGAGGCCGCGGAGGACTTCTCCGGAATTGCACTGGGAGGATTTGAAATTGGCTGCAATGATAAATAGCGCAACCCAGATTGCAGTGACCAAGGTGGATATCCGCTTCCCTGGGAATGATGGAAAGACTAAGTATGATGACTTGACCACTGAAGCGAGGATGTTCCTGGACCAGGTTGAGGCAAAATTGGGGATTCCGGTTACTTTAATTGGAACTGGGCCGGATGCAAAGGATATAATTGACCGCAGGGAAGAGATGCTTTAGAATAAGTTTATATTTTCTTTTCTTCTTTAATTTCAAACCATGCCGAGATGGCAGAACCCGGTTAATGCGCCAGACTTGAGATCTGGTGTCCCTCGGGACTTGGGAGTTCAAATCTCTCTCTCGGCGAAATTTTTTGTTGATTGGGCTTCTATCGAAGCCCAAAGCGGACAAAATGCCTTTTGTCCCTACCGGTGTACTCCGTCGGTAAAAATTTCATAATCTGTGTAACCTTTGGTTACCTCTCTTGAGCATAAGCTCAAGAAAACATAACCCGTTTTACGCTACCCTTTTGTTTTATGCCTGTTCTTTGGCATGTGTTCTGCTCATAAAAGCCTCCGGTTGTCGGGCTTTAACGGCTTGGGGTTTGGTTGCTCACGTTTCTCAGTGTAGATTTTATGCTAAAAACGAAGCTAAAAAGTAGCTTAGCCTACACTTTGTCTTTTTTTAGGAATCCGAAAAGGGAAAGCGGGTATTTTGCATCCTTTCTATCTTCAACGTTGAATACTTCTTCTGAATATTTGGGTTGCTTGTGTTTTCCAACTTCAAATATGTAGTTCTTTTTGCGGTAGTTCAGTTTGAAATCCGGGCCGCGGAAGCCGGGGATAAAACCTATTCGGGGAACAATATCCTTTAGGTGTGCATAGAAAAACTCTTCGCGATATGCCCCTTTTGCTTCTGGTTCTCCGGCATTTTCCAGTATTGCATGCCTAAGTGAGGGGTGGGAAAAGTATATTTTGGGTTTTTTTCTCACAAGGGTTTGTGCCTGCCCGGTAAAGGGGTGGAGAAGACGGATGATGTGTGAGTCCACAAGGGCATCAATAAGCTCATACACACTTCCTTTTGAAATTCCAAGTATTTTGGAAGCGGTTTCGTAAGTAAATTCTCCGGTGTCTGATTTTGCTATATAGAGGAGGAGCTTTTCTGTTTTTTTAAGAACTGGCAGGCTTACTTTGGAAACAGAGGGGATGTCAAAATAGATGCTTCGTTTGATGCTGTTGAGGACCAACTGGGAGGGCATATCTCCACGAAAATATGTTGGGAGGCCCCCGTAGTGGATATACTCATTGTAGAGGCTTTGCAGCTTCGGGAACTGCTGGCCTGTTTTAAGTGCTGCATCGATGGGCCCAGAAAGAATTGAATTGAGGGAAAAAAGGGTTGGGGTTTTGCCTGTCTTTAAGCGAAGAAATTCGTGGAGCTTCATTGGCTCGGCGTTAATAAGGTAAGACCTTCTTGAAAGGTCATATGCCATTTTTCTGATTTTAATTGCTGCAGACCCACTCATCACAAGGAACACATCTGGAATGCTATCTAAGATATTCTTGATTTCTCTGCTCCAGTGGGGGTAAAGATGCACCTCATCTATGAAAAATATTCTTTTTTCCATATTTTCCCTGAAAAATTCTACTGTTTCATACAATGTATGCTCTTTGAATCCAATATTATCTGCACTGAAGTATATTCCGTCCCTGGGCTGGATTTGCAGCATTGCAGTGGTCTTTCCAAC
>DAOUYQ010000052.1 GCA_030666035.1 Microcaldota archaeon | reverse complement strand
AACAAGGAAAGCGCGAAAAAACAGTTCCTCGCTTATTGGGCCGAGGGTAAATGCCATTATAAGCAGGTAAACCGGAAGGGCAGAAACAACATCTATTACTTTTTCCTGGTCATCTATTCCCGCCGCGTGTATTACCAGGTTTGCAAGCATTGCGGCTCCAAGCATTATTGCAAAAAGCAAGAGCCCATACCCGATTCGCTTAGGCATGCTGCCGCAGCCGGCTATCAGCTTCTGCCTCTGGGGCCAGAGGAAATAAAGCGCAAAGGAAAGAAAACTCATGTGCAAATAAAGGGTAGAAACGTGCTCTACCCCCATAAGCAGGAAATATATTCCCGAAGCGCCCCCAAAAACGAGTGCGGATTCTTTTCCCAATAGCTTGAGGATAATTCCAAGTGTGAGAAGCAAAAATGCAATAAGGAGCGGGCCGGGAACAGCACCTGGAAAATAGGAAACAACAAGAAAAAGAAAAGAACATATAAACAGAGAGAGAAATAGCTGCTTGTCCATCTACTTCTTCTCGTAATAGCCACACTTGCCGCAGGAGCTTCTGTTCTTGTGGTCAGCAAGCTTTACCCCTGGCCCGCATTTTGGGCAGTGCTTTCCCTTCTTGTAGGGCTTGGTTGCAATCCCTTCCTTCTTCGGCTTTTCTTTTTTATCTGCCATCTAAAAGCACCTATTTTTCCTCTTTCTTTTCTTCAGCCTTCTCTTCTTTCGGCTTTTCTTCAGCTTTGGGCTCTTCCTCTGGAGGCTTTTCCTTTGGCTTTTCTTCAGCCTTGGGCTCTTCCTTTGGAACCTTTTCCTTTGGCTCCTCTTTGGCTTTGGGCTCTTCCTTTGGCTCCTCTTTCTTTTCTTCAGCCTTCCCTTCCTTTGGCTTTTCTTCGGCTTTGGGCTCTTCCTTCTTTTCTTCTGCAAGCTTGTTTCTTTTTAGCACAAATTCCTCCTCGATTTTCTTCATTCTCTCAGGGGTTTTGTAGATGTGCACAATAACTGAAATCTTGGTTTCCCCAAAGCGGGGCTCGGTTTTCCTAATAACCATGAGGTCCGGGTTGCACCCGAGCTTCTGGACAATAAGCTCCCTTATCTGCTGGGTCTGGGGTGTAGCCCCATCAAACGATACAATAGCATCAACCTCAGTTCTCTCAAGGAGGTTGTTCTCTTTCTTTTCCTTTATCTCGAAATCCATTAAATTCACCTTTTTCTGAGAATCACTTTCTTCCCCATTGCTTCCATTATTTCAACTTCATCGCCGGCGTTAACTTCGCCCTGGAGCTCCTGGGGAATTGCAATGTCAAATGTTTCATAGCTCTGCGGGTCCAGTATCTGGGCGCTGTTTCCGCTAACCGAGAGCACCTGTGCATTCTTTCTCTCAATTATGGGCACTTCCACATCCGAACCTGTGTTGGTGAGGAGGTTCTTCTTCTGCCCGCTGAAGATGTCTACTGCAACTATGCGGAGCTTGGCTGAGCCATGCTTGCCTGGCTTGGACTTGTCCATGCTCACCACCTTGCATGGGCAATTTTCTATAAGAACATACTTGCCTACTTTAAGGTCCTTAGCTGATGCAAATCTTTTCCCACTCATAAACTCACCGAAGAAAACTCTATACGTTTTATAACCTTACTCTTTAAAAAGGTTGAACATGGCGCACGGGAAACTGGTTGATGCACACTGCCACCTGGAATCATTTTCCAAGGCACAGCTTGAAGAGCTCCCCCAAGGCATAATTCCTGTAACTTCCGGCTATTCGCATTGGTCTAATGTGCGGACCGTAGAAATTGCAAAAGAGCTTGATATCCCGTTTTGCCTGGGAATTGCACCCCAAAGCGTGCTCAAGGAAGGGAGGAAAAATCTGGGGGACTGGATGCAGTTTATTGCGGATAACCCCCCAAATGCAATTGGGGAATGCGGGCTGGACTACCACTGGGGGAAAAATGAGGAGGATTTTAAGCTTGAGGAAGGGGTCTTCCTGGAAATGATTGAGCTCGCAAAAAGGATGGATTTGCCCTTGGTTATTCACTCCAGGAAGGCAGAGAATAAGTGCCTGGATATCCTTGAAGGGGAAAACTGGAAAAAGCCCTTCATGATGCATTTTTTTTCCGGGAACCTTGAAGAAGCCAGGCGTGCAGTGGACATGGGCGGAATCATCTCCATTGTAGGATTGCATTCAAAAAACCGGAAGAAAGTGATTGCGGAAATTCCCCTTGAGAAGCTGGTTGTTGAAACAGATGCACCCTATGTAACGCGGAACATAGACGGGGTGCTTAAAGCAATTGGATATATCTCGGAAGTTACCGGGATTCCTGGAGATGAAGTGGGGAGGGTTACTGCGGAAAATGCTGCCAAATTCTTTGGGTTCAGGCTCTAGCTAGAATATTTAATGTGAAAAAAAGGTAAAGAATGTAGTTTAAAAGCATTTCCTTGCACAATTATTGCCATGTCTGAAACTAAATCTTTGAAATCTCGTGTTGGAACGGAGATAGCGGGGCAAAAAGCAGCCCCCAAAAGACCTGGAAAATGCAGGAGGCTTATGGTTGCAGTTCCGCTTGTGGCTGCACTGGCTGTACCGTTCCTATTTGGAGGATGTGATGCTAAGAAAAGGGATAATGCATCCCCAACAAGAGCACATGCAGGGTCTCTCGCAGAAGATGTGAAAAAAGCTCGGGAACATTCAGAATATCTTGCAGGAGAAATGGAAATAGCCCATGGGCAGCTTAGGCACTTGAGAGGGAAAACTGCAGCACTGGATGCCAAAGAAGCAGAGCTGGAAAAAGAGAGTAAGAAACTGGATAAAACAGCTAAAAGGCTCAAAGCGGAGATAGCTGCAATTAAGGAAGAAACTGAATCTCTCAAAGCAGAAGTCAAAGCAAAAGAAAGGAAGGATAGTAACGAGATAAATGCATTAAGACAAAAGCTTGCAAAGAAAAAGGAAGAGCTTGCCGCAATGGATGAAAAACTCGAGAGGCAGCAAGCAGAAAATGCAAAGATGATGGGGCTTGTTGACAAAACAGAGGCATTTACCAGACTGAATGAACAAATTGCTGGTAAATACAGTAAAGAAAAAACCAGTCAAATAGTGACTGGAGCAATGGGGATACTGCTTGGAAATAGACTCGACGAATTCATAAGCGCTTCTCTGGAGAAGAGAGGGGAACTCATTAATGAAGCATTGGATTCTCCAGATGGAGAAAGAAGGTTGGATGAAGCATTAATATTCCTTAAGCAATATGCTTGAGGGTTGAACCCAACTCTCTTTTTCTCTATTTTTCTTTTCAGATTTTTGCTGCAAAAAATGCAGCAACCCTTTTTAATATTCGCTTATGAAAGTGAAGTTACAGATTTAGAAGTGGTTACATGGGAATTTTTAGAAAACTTTTTGGAAAAGAAACACCCCAGATAGCCCTTTTTGTGGATGGCCCAAATGTAATCCGGAAGCAGCTTTCCGTAGATTTGCGGGAAGTAAGGCGAAGGGTCTCGGAACATGGCAATATCAGGTTAGCCAGGATATACCTGGACCAGTATGCCTCAGACAAATTGATTGAGGCAATGGTGAACCAGGGCTTCGAGCCTAAAATTACCACAGGGGATGTTGATGTTACCCTTGCTGTGGAAGCTACCGAGCAGATTGTTAATCCGGATATAGACATTGTGGCAATTATGTCCAGGGACACCGACTTTATTCCCGTACTTAACAAGATTAAGGAGCACGGGAAAAATAATATTATTGTCGGAGTAGAACCCGGGTTCAGCGTTGCGCTGAAGAATACTGCGGACACAGTAATCATGGTGAAAACCCAGGAGCGCCAAATTCCGCGCACCCATTCCAGAAAAAGGAAATAAACCCTTTTTTTCTTTTTTTTCCATAAGTATTTTGCCCCAGCATAAAACCACCCAGGCCATAAAGCCCGAGCATCGGAGGGTTTTATGAGCAGAACACAGTCCAGGCGTTGGGCAGAAAACAAAAAAGTAGCGTAACACGGGCTATGTTTTTATAAAATTTGTACCACAGCGTAAAACAGCAGCAAAAAATTTTCCCGAGTGTTTATAAAGTTTGTGAACTTAAGGAGTTCGGTGCATAACGTGCAGAAGAAGATGAAAAAAGCCGAAAAACACATGAAAACGGCGCATACGGCAATTGGCCCATATGCGTACTTCCTCGGTGTTTTAGTGGCAGTGTTCGCCGGATTTGCCTTAATTCCTGAAGCAACATCAATCAGTTTCCTGGCTGCGCTGGGTGTAATCGTAGGAATTCTGAATGTGAGCGACCATGAGTTGGAAAAATTCCTTCTCGCATCACTTACATTCCTGTTCTGTGCAGTGAGCCTGAGCAACCTTACTTATCTCATTCCCATAATTGGGGACCAATTGAGGTGGGTGCTCTACTACCTTACTGCATTCGCTGCTCCCGCCGCAGCAGTTGTGGCCCTTAAAGCAATGCACGAAGCTGGACAGGAATAGGCGATTACCCGCCTCTTTTTTGTTTTTTTCTTTCTATTTAGCCTTATGGATTATTCCAAAGTATTGGGCATAATGGAGCGGGAAGGCAAAAAGAACGGTGCGGCAGTATACAAAATTGGAGCACTTGCTGGAAAAAACCCCTTCAAAAACCTTGTTTTTGTAATGCTCTCTGCACGCACAACTGATGTGCGCACATACAATGTGTGCAAAGCACTTTTTGCCAAAGCAGATACTCCCCGCAAAATCCTGAAAATGGATAAAGCTGGGCTTGAAAAGATTCTTCACCCAATTGGATTTTACCGCGCAAAAACCCAAAAGCTAATTGGGCTCTCTGAAAAAATAGTAAATGAGTTTGGAGGAAAAGTGCCCAAAACAAGAGAAGAATTAATGAGCCTGCCCGGAGTGGGAAGGAAAACCGCAAACATTGTGCTGAACACTGCATTTGGGGAGGGCACAATTGGGGTGGATGTGCATGTGCACAAAATTGCCAACCGGCTTGGGTGGGTAAAAACAAAAACTCCCCTGGAAACAGAAAAGGCATTGGTTAAATTGCTTCCAAAAGGCCTGCTAAGAAAATGCAATATTGTATTTGTTGGGTATGGGCAAACTATTTGCACAACCAGGAGTCCTAAATGCAAAGAGTGCAAAGTAAGGAAGTATTGCAAGAGGGTTGGGCTAAACGCTTTCCCTGGTTAAATCCCAGAACAAAAACTCAACAGCATCATTAAGCTGCCCCAAGTCATTGCTCCCCATTTCCTCTGCTGCCTCCCTGGCATCCTGATGTTGCCCCTCTCTTATCATATCCAGCACTGCCAGCTCCTGAAGTTTTGGGAGTTTACCTGATTCCTCTATTGACTCCAATACTCCTGTTCTGATGGCAAGGCGAAAGGCATCAATATGATTCTCCTGCTCATGCAATCTTATTACTGCCTCCTGGAAAACAGCATTTCTCTTTTCAAACAAACCGAATTCCGCCAGAAGAACATTAGCTGCATATGCTCCTGCAATTGGGGCTTCTGCCAGCACCAGAAGGGCTGCAGAGAGTATCGCTTCTTCTTTATCTATCTTAGATGAGAGAAGAGAAACTGCCCTCTCTTTCAGAGGGGGATAGTTGGCTGGCACCGCATCTGCTCCCAAAAGCGAAGCTTGGACCTGTGCATTTGCGTACTTAGCTAACATCTTGGCTGCTGCAGAAATCTTTGCTTCCCGGATATCTGCATCTGATAAAGCATAATGTTCCTGATAAAAGGAAATAGCTTGTTCTCTCTCGCCCTCAGAAGAATGGCCTTCATAGATCTCTTCTGCCAAGAGCATGATGGTGACTTCCTTGGCTCTTTCCTCAGGCCCATATTCAGAAAGTAAGTCGTGTGCGTTGCCAAGCCTCCCCTCTGAGAGGTGTAACTTGATTGCAGCATCCACTCTCCTCCTCACCCTCCACCTAGGAAGGCCAAATTTTTCCTCAATTCCTTTTGCAGTAGTGCCATGACCTAGAGTAAGGGCTTCTGCATGCGCTATAAATGCACAGCGCATAGAAGACGTTTCATTTCCAGTTTCTTTTCGTATGTGGGCGCAAAAAAGGGCTCTCTGCCCCCTTGCGCGAAGGCGCCTAAGGTTATGCGCGATCCCTCTCTTCCCCTCACCGAAGTCCAGCCTCTTTGCG
>DAOUYQ010000151.1 GCA_030666035.1 Microcaldota archaeon | reverse complement strand
ATGCGCTCTGGGGTAAAGTAGAAAGTGAAAAGCACATGTACCGCACCTTCAATATGGGAACCGGAATGGTTGTGGTTGTGCCTCCTAAAGATGAAAAAGAAATTCTCAGGATTGCGAAGAAATACAAGGTTAAGGCACAGGTAATTGGAAGCGTGATTAAGGAGAAGGGGGTTTACCTGGGCAATGGGACACGGCTGGATTACCAGTTGTGATTTTTATGGCGGTACTTGAATTGGGTGAATTGCTCAGGGGGATGTCACCTAAGCTGAAGAAAGGGAAATACTTTCTTGCTTCGGTTCCTGAATCGGAAATGATGGTTATTGCAAATTACCTGGAGTACATCATCTGCATTTACAGGGAAGAAGAGGGGCTTACTGTTTTGTTTTCGCAGGAGATAAATGAAGAAATTGAATCTGTTAGCCAGGGAAAGGCCGCGGGGCCATTTGCGCTAATTACCCTGGAAGTAACTTCTGATTTGTTTGCTATTGGGTTTTTGGCAAGGATAACTGGGGTGCTTGCAAAGGAAAAGATAAGTGTGAATGCGTTTTCTGCGTATTACCATGGCCATTTGCTTGTTCCCTATGGGCAAAGGAAAGAGGCGGTGGCTGCGCTGGAGAAGCTTTCTGCCAAAGGGTGAGCGGGAAAACAGGGGGAATATGTAACCATGGTTACATATGTGCCATTTGCGAACCTCCCCCAAATCACCATAAACAATACCTTTTTAAACATTTTCCAACACAATATGCCTATGACAGTAAAGGGCAAAATAGTTGAAAAGCCAACTCAGGATGGAGAGATAAAACCTAGAGTTGTTACTTCACCCCAAAAACCTAGTTCTGATAGAAGCGTTGATTTTGTAAAAGCCAAAAAGGGAGACACTGAAAAGCGGGAAAGAAGGCGCATGGATGGTTCCTCTACTGTAGATGTAGACAAAAACACTGACACAGACACCTCTTGTGATGGAAATGGAAATGGACCGCAACACAGGTACAACCAGCTCTGGATGGTGAAATAGTTTCAGTGGTACAGCTTCGTAATTCCGATTATCAAGAACACATGGAAACGTGCAACGTCTGCACTCAAAAAACCATTGGATGGAGAAACTGATGTATGCGCTGGTTCCGATGAGCACGGAAAATAATTTTTTCAACTTTCAACCGTTAGGTACATCTCTTTTGTTCAAATAAGCACTAACCACTTCTGAGATGAGTTACAGCGAGTACTGGAAACCCACCCTCAATTTATTTATAAGGCTCAGTGCTTACAATAGTGTTATAAGTTCATGTACATCAAATATACATTGGTGATACATTGAATATACATTTACACTTGAGGGGCATTATGGAAACAATAGTGGAAAACGCTATAGAAAGGGGATATGCAACTTCCAAATCAGAAGTAATAAGGATGGCCCTCCTTAAACTGGATAAGGATTTGTCCCTATCTGATGAATCAGCATACCGGGCACTCTCAAAGGAAGCGATGAGGGAAGTATGGGACAACCCGGAAGATGAAAAGGCATCTAAATTCTATTTAAGGGGCAAGAAATGAAGAAGGGGGAAATTTATCTTGTAGATGTTGATTTCATTGATTCTTCAGAGAGCAAGGTCCGCCCCGCACTTATTCTCTCCAACAATTCCTACAATAAGCAGCATCCGGATGTAATTATTTGTTCAGTGACTACTAACTCTTCCCATGATTGCTTTCTAAAAATAGGGGAAACCGATCTCTCCTCCGGCCGAGTTTATCCTGGAAGCGGAGTTCGCTATGATTCGGTTACCAGGGTAGATAAAGCCAGATTTGGGAGAGGGGTTGGGAGGGTTTCGGCTGATTTCCATCAAGCAATAATTGATAAGCTTCTCTTGCTCTTTTCCTAACCTGGCCCCTATTTTGAGTATGATTAGTTCCTGTTGCATTAGGAACCTATATAAAGAAAATAGCCTCTCCCGTCTGATACATTTTGATTCCTTTTGAATGTGTTTTATCCCAAAAGTTTTTTCCTTTCTGGGAGTTCACAGATAGCTTTCTGCAATCCACATCCCAAACACAGGGTCATCAATCTCAAAAACGCCCCTTTCCTTCTTGTTGACTATGCCTTTTTCCCTGAGGTATCTCATATGTGTTGAAATGGTTGCAGAAGTTGAACCTGCTTTTTTGGCAATCTCCCCAAGCCCATCCAGCCCATCAACAGCCATAGCAAGGATAACTTTTCTCTCTCCAGTACTAAGGTTCCGGAACTTCCTTTTGAACAAGAGTGCACCTTCTTCTTTTACGAATCCGGAAATTTCCCGCTCAACCTGTTTTTTGCCAATTGGTTTTCCAAGTGCCTCAAGCCTTCTCCCGAGTATGTGCACATAAAGGGGAATGCCTGCAGTAAATGCATATACTGCATCGACTCCCTCCCCATCAATAGGATGGCTGAGGTTTTTACTAAGCAGTTCTCCCACATATTTCTTTTTGAGGGGCAGCACTTCCCGGATAATCAACTGCCCATAAAATGCAGAAGATGATGAGAGCGCAACAGCCTCCATCGTTGCTTTTATGGAACCCGAGATTCCCAGTGTTATTCTTTTGCTTTTCTCATATATGCTCCTGAGCTTCCGTATTATTCCTTCTCCTGCAGCAGAGCCATTTTTTTTCAGCTCCATTATAGAAGGAAATTCATCAATCAGTATCAGGCATTCGGTATCGGTTTCTTTTGCAAATTCCTCTGCCAGGGAGAATGCACCATCAAGAGCCGAAACTGAATTGGTTTTTTCTTCTTTTTTCAGTTTTACCAAAAGCTCTATCTGCTCTGAAATCCGTATACCTAGGTTTATCTCCCCCAGCGCTTTCCTGAGAATATCAACAGGAAGCCTCAACAGTTCTGATGCAGCATATTTCAACCCCAGCCGGTTCCGGTATGCAG
>DAOUYQ010000069.1 GCA_030666035.1 Microcaldota archaeon | reverse complement strand
AATGAAAGGGAGATTACCAGGGTCTTTTCCGGGGGGAGGGGCTTCCATGTCCATGTGCGGTCCCCACAATTTAGGGAAATTAGTGGGGATGGGCGGAGGGAGATTGCGGATTATGTTAGTGGGGTGGGGCTTGATTTTGGCAAATTTTTTGAGAAAGTGGATAAATACCGGATTATGGGGCCAAAGAAAAGCGATTGGGGGTACCGCGGGAGATTCTGCAGGATTATCCAAAAAACGCTGGAAGGGGAGCCTTCGAAGATACACAGGGGCTTGAAAAAGGAAGGGGAAAAAGAAAAAGTGGTTTCCTGCATGGAAGATGGAAACTGGAGCAAAACTCCAATCAAGGATATTGTGGAGCGCACGGTGAGGGTTGCAGAAAAGGAGATGCGGTTGGAAACGGTTGATGTGGATACAGGGGTAACAATTGATACAAAAAGGCTTATCCGGGTTCCGAATACCATTCATGGCTCCACTGGGCTGGTTGCAAAGAAGCTTGAGGCGTTTGAAGATTTTGAGCCTTATTGGGATGCGTTGGCATTTGGGGCTGAACCTTTGAAAATCAGGGCAACCCAAGAGCTGGCTGAGCAGGAATTCGCAGGAACAACAATGGAAAAAATGGAAAAAGGGGAAGAAAAAGAAGTGCCAAAAAGCTATGGCATATACCTTATGCTCAAGGAATCAGCTATTCTTTCTTAGTAAGCGTAAATCTTGGAGGTACAATTGGAGGAGAAAGGTTCACTATCCTTGCTGCGAGCACTCCATTTATGCCGCTGAAATAATTTATTGCATTAAGGATTACTTCTGCATAATTCTGGGGAAGTTTCTTTTTTTCTGCCCATTCTTTTTTGATTTCGTTCAAAAGGGCCTTTTCCTCCTCTGCCGGCATCACTCCTTCAAGCGTTATGTGCCCGATGCCCTCTGTATACTCTGCAGTATACTCATATGTGATATCAACTCTTTTTGCAGCTATGTTGACATCTTTAATATTTATTTTAAAGTTAAGGCCCTTTCGTGGCTCCTGCTTTTCCCTTGCCGCTTCAATCCTGGTTACTTTATTTCCAACTATCAAAGAATCACCTTATTCTGTTCTTTTTTCTTCCAAACAATTTAAGTATTCTTGGTTTTGGTCCCAGCCACATTTGCCTTCGTAGCAACCGCATGTGGTTAAAGGAAGGCAGTCATATTCTTCGAGGTATTCACAGGTAGTAACTACATCAGATTGGGAGAGTGGAACGCAAAGCTGGGAAGAACAGCCTGCCCTCACACAATCTATGGCAGCAGTGCATTCTGGCTCCCCAGGCACTGGTTCTTCTGGCGTTTCCTCTTCGGGCTCAGTTACAATAGCGAGGCATTCGTTCTGTTTTTGCTCATTTTCTATCTGGCCACAATAGGATGTGTCCTTGTACTTCCATGCAAATTCCATGAAACAATCGTCTTTAACTTCTGTAGAGATATGCTCGCAAATCAGCGGAACTCCTTTTTCAAGTGCTACATTAAGGTAACAGCCATCCCTGCCTTCGGTATCAATAATAAGTTCACAAAGCTTCTCATTCCTGCTAAGGATTGCTTCTGTGCGTATGCAGCTCTCAAAGTTTTCATCTATTAGGCAAGCTGCATACTTCTGCTGGCTCATCTTGAGCGCTTCATAAAACTCCTCTATATCTGCATCTTCTGCAATCTCTTCTGGGAATTCAATTGGTGAATGCGTGCCCCACTCGGCCTGGGTGGTGATGGAATCCGTGGTTTCGGGCACTCCGAAATTAAGGTACGAGAGGGATTTGTACACTACATCCTTGGTTTCCGGGTCAATACAGAGGGTGAAATTATACTCTTTGGAAAGCAGAACTTCGGGGGTTTGCGGATCCATGCCAATTAGCCTCATTTGCTCCACAGTAAGCTTGGAATAATCAAGCGTATATGCAATTTCAGTGCATTCCTCTCCAGCATAGGCTTTGGTGGACATGTTGGGCTCAAAAACGATTGCTCCGTGTTCTATGAGGAATTCGTTGTTTTCCTTGTTCTTTTCTATATTTTCAGAGTTATAGAGGAGGGAGGAAAGCGTATATTTGTATGGATTGAATGTAGAATTCTGCACAATTTCGGTGCATAGCCTGCGGTTAACATTCTCCAGGCAAAGAACTGAGCGGTTTTCACTTAAGAAAAGCTCCCTGGTGAAAATGGCGTCCTCTTTTCTCACATACGATGCTTCCCCTGAAGAAGTTACAAATACTGAATCAGTATAGCCATTTGAAGCCGTTTCGGTGTATGCAAATATGTATTTTTCATATTGGAGGGGCTTCTCCATAGCAGCGAAGAAGAGTGCTTCTGCTTCTTCAGTGCTTGCTTCCGGCTGAGAAGGCTCTCCTTCGTGCTCACCTTCATGGGCTTCCCCTTCGTGCTCACCTTCATGGTGAATCTCTGTGCCCCCAAACATAGCCGCAACATAGTATATCCCGGCTGCCATTACCAAAACTATCAATATTGATAGAATCGGGTAAAGAACATTTTTATCCATAGAAAACACCTACTTTGAGAATATCTTTATAACATCACAATCTTTTAATTCATATTCCTTACTTAAACGGGTCTTTTTTCTTGCGTCCAGAGCCGAAATGAAGTTATTTGCAAGGTCTGTGTGCACTCTTTCGGCTAAATCAAGAGGGGTGCTTCCCGAAGGAAGAAGGAACGAATTTGGAAGGACATTTCCTTTTCGGTCTGCCCATTTGGTTTCGTCTTCCACTGGAAATGCAACGATTTGGGACATTATATCATACACCAGGGTTTCCAGGGCTTGCTGGACTCCTGTGGTCCCATTACTTTCAAGATATCTGGAAATTCGGTCAAGCGCGTCCTTCTGTTTTTTGGAAACATTTTTCACTTTAAATGAGGGGGAGCCCGCAATATATGAAATTGCGCCTGCTTCATCTGCTTTTTTCAGGGTAAGCTCATAAAGTGAAGATGCGGGAATTGCCTGTGTTTGGGGAAATAATTTTTGCATGTTGGGGGTTTCGTTGAGGCCATCAAATTTATTGGCAACAACAAGAATGGGTTTGGCAGCAAGTATTTCCTTGGAGAACTCCAGGCGTTCTTCTTCTGACCAGTCCAGGCGCTTTGTGTCCAGGGAAAGCTTGCGGGCAATTTCAGAAGTTTTTTGTGGGGAGATCTTGAGGCCGCTCAGCGTCTTGGCAAGTACGCTTATGTCCCTGGCTCTGGCTTTTTTCCAGTTTTTTTCTATTATGCTTGCAATCCAGTGGTAAAGCTCCGAGTGGAGAAATTTAACTTCTTCCATTGGGTCATGGTTGGTTGCGGCTTTGCCTTCCAAATCTGTTTTTCCGCTTGCGTCCACAACATGGATGAGGGCATCTGCACTGCTCAAATCGTCAAGGAACTGGAATCCTAGCCCCCTGCCCTTGTGCGCATCAGGGACTAACCCTGCAACATCAATTAATTTTACTGGAATAAAGCGGGTGCCTTCCCTGCAAAAGGAATCTTTTGGCTTGCATTCAACTCCCAATTCAGTGTGTGGGCACTTTTTGCGGACATAGCCGACTCCTATGTTGGGTTCCAGGGTAGTAAAAGGAAATGCTGCTATTTTTGCATCTGCCATTGTTAGGGCCGAGAAAAAGGTGCTTTTTCCTGCGTTTGGCTTTCCGACGACGCCTATGGTTAATGCCATGTAAAAAATCTGTGATTGTGTAGTTTCTTAAAGGAATGCCCCACAAGAAAATAGGCATGCGGTACGGCAATATGATTCCAAAGAGGATATTCCTCACAAAGGGTGTAGGCAGTTCCAATACTGAACTAGGCTCATTTGAAGAGGCATTGCGGGATGCAGGAATTGCATACTGCAATCTCGTAAACGTTTCAAGCATATTTCCACCTGGCGCGGAATTGATAGGGAAAGAAGAAGGTGTAAATAAACTCAGTGCAGGCCAGATTACATTTACTGTTCTCTCAAGATTAAGCTCCTGTGAACCAAGCAGGAGAATTGCGGCTTCTGTTGGGCTTGCGTTGCCAAAAGACCGGGGGTGGCATGGGTACTTAAGTGAACATCATTCCTATGGGCAGGATGAGCAAACAGCCGGCGATTATGCAGAAGACCTTGCAGCAAGCATGCTTGCATCTACACTGGGTATTGAATTTGATCCGGATGTAGCGTGGAATGCTAAAGAAGATTATTTTAAGATGAGTGGAAAAATCGTTAAAACTACAAACATAACTGCAACAGCCGAAGTAAGCAAGCACGGCAGCTGGACAACAGTAATTGCGGCTGCCGTTCTTCTGCCTTGAGGAGATGGAGCTAAAAATAACGCTTCTGCTAAGGAACTTAAAAAAATAAAAAGAGTTATAGGACGGCCGCCTATTTTTAAGATACTAATTATCTTCTCTTCTTAGCCTTCTTTTTAGTGACTCTTTTCTTTGTGGTCTTTCTCTTTGCAGTCTTCTTTTTGGTCACTTTCTTTTTGACAGTCTTCTTTTTGGTTACTCTTCTTTTGGCCGTTTTCTTTTTGGTTGTTTTTTTCTTCACCATAGTTGTACCCTCCATGGGTATTTTACTCTCAGTTTTTAGGGCGGGTTTTAGTTCGATGTCTACATACTCATCGATTTCAGGTTGTTCTTTAATCTCTTCTTCTTCCTCGTAGATGATTGTTTCCCGCTGCTGCATTGGGGGTTCTGGGCTGGCCTTCATTTCTTTCTCTTCGTGTTTTCCGAAAAGCCAGTTCTTTAGTTTGTCCAACGCTCCCATTTTATTTCACGTTCGTACTACAAACGCAAACAATAAAAATATTACGTAATTTTTCTTCAAAAAGTTGTTTTGTAAATTGGAAAAAAATTGGGGGAGATTTATGCTGCGTGTGCAATCTTTGCATTTTCTGCGCGAACCGTTGCGCTCATTAGCTTATTGGCAGCAACATTAGATATGTCCCATGCTCTTCTTGTCATTGCAACTACATACTTGTACCAGTCAAACCATTTAACCATCCAGAGCTGGTCAAATCTTCCCTTCTTGAGATTTTTGAGCCCTTTGCACTTGCTGGTGCTGCTAAGCTGAGTGCCACGCATATCCAGCCCTGCAGAAATTGATGATTTGGCTTCCTCTTTGCTTCCTTCTTTGAAATTTGCATGAGTATGCTGAGGCAAAACATGCGCATCTTCTGGGTTAGATGGGAGTGCCTGGGTTATCTGGTTGGAATTGGAAGGGATATTTCCTGCTTCTGCTTTTGGGGCAACTATGATAAGCCCGGTAAATGCAGCAGTAACAACAGTAGCTGTCTGTTTCCATGCCCTTCTTTTTATTTTTAGGGCTGGAGTGTTT
>DAOUYQ010000102.1 GCA_030666035.1 Microcaldota archaeon | reverse complement strand
CTTCACTGTCCCTGTACCACCCTCCCCCAAGGTGGTTTCTGCCCAATTCCCCAAAAATAATCTCTGAACCATTTGGGATGATGTCATATGACGATTCCCCCTTCTTCTGCAGGAGCATCACATCTATGTTTGCATTCTTTTTCGCATTGGCAAGCTCCAGCTCTTTTGCAAGCAAATGGGCACATCCACCCCCAATTTCCAGTGAATGGAATGGGAATCTTGCAATGATGTCCTTCCCATTGATGCAGCCCCTCTTTCCTTTTATATCCTCACTGTACTTGTGCCCGAATATTCCCATGTGCTGAAGCAGAATCTGCACACCATCAACAAGCTTTTCGGAAACTGAACCATAATGGATGAGATTTCTGGTTTTGTGGATGCTTCCATCTCCATCAATCAGCCCGCTAAGGAATGAGAAAATAACTTCTTTAGGAGAAATAAATAGTTGCCTGGGAATAAGTTTTGTCGGTGCTTTCTTGCCCTTCAACCTGAATGCAGCTATAAGAAAATCATTAACTTCCCTTTTATTGATTCTCAGAAGGTATCCTGTTTTGCCCACAGTCTTTCCATCAGCGCCCATAATCTCATATTTTTTTGCTTCCAGGGTTGCAGCATAATCCAATTCTACTTCCAAGATTCGTTTTATCCTTTCAATAGTTTTCTTGTCTGTGGAATAGAAATTCATCCTGTACCTGCTTCTTTGTTTATCCAACCAGCCTTCTGCTATCCACAACCCCAGCAAATATGCCAGATTGCTGTTGAGATATTTGCCTTCCCCATTAATCCTGCCCAGCTTAACTTTCTTTTGAATATTCGGGTAATATGCCTTTACAACTACAAAATCATTTTCAGTGAGTTCTTTGGCTTCTTTCCATTCAAAACCGAGCTCATCATTGAGAACCTTAAATTTCTGGGAAAGGGTTACAGTATTGGCTGTGCCATTTTCCAGTGTTAGCTTAAGCAATTCCTTCTCTGGCATTTCATAGAGTTCAGTAACATTTCTCAATCCTTTTTGCGTATAAACCCTATCCCCCCTTGAAACTTCCTGAATAGGCATTAGGCCTTGATCCGTAAGAACAAGAGTATCCTTAACAAAGCACTCCCCCACAATCCTTGCACTTTTCTTGTAGGCCTTTGTATGCGTGTTTCCAAGTTCATGCATTGAGTAAAGTATTCTCCTGTGCACTGGCTTGAGCCCATCCCGCACATCCGGAAGTGCCCTGCTTACAATTACGCTCATTGCATAGTCCATGTAGGACTTTTTCATATCCGATTCAATTGGAATATCAATTATTGCCATCATGACCACCTACACATCTAAGTTCTCTACCTCTTTGGCATGCTTCTCAATGAAGGCCCGCCTTGGCTCAACCGCATCTCCCATGAGTGTCGTAAATAATTCATCAGCAAGCATTGCATCCTGAATTGTTACCCGCTTAAGTGTCCTGGTTTCAGGGTCAAGAGTTGTATCCCAGAGCTGTTTTGGGTTCATCTCACCAAGCCCCTTGTACCTCTGAATAGATGCATTTTCCCCAAATTTCTCTAATGCCAGGGCAAGCCCTTCTTTATCATAAGCATACTCACTTGCTTTGCCCTTTTTCACTTTGTAGAGGGGAGGCTGTGCAATATAGAGGTAGCCCCGCTCAATTATTGTTTTGAAGTATCTATAGAAGAGGGTGAGAAGTAGTGTTCGAATGTGACTTCCATCGACGTCAGCATCCGTCATAATTACAATTTTGTGATAGCGCAATTTTTCCGGGTTAAAATCCTCCCCAAAGCCTGTCCCCAAACTTAAAATAAGAGTTTTGATTTCCTCGTTCTTTAGGATTTTGTGTATCTGTGCCTTCTCAACATTCAGGATTTTTCCCTTAAGTGGAAGAATTGCCTGTGTCTGCCTGTCCCTTCCCTGTTTGGCCGAGCCCCCGGCCGAATCTCCCTCGACAATGAATATTTCAGCTTTCTGCGGGTCACGCTCGATGCAGTCTGCAAGCTTTCCCGGAAGCACGCTGCTCTCGAATACACCCTTTCTCCGGATAAGCTCCTTTGCTTTTTGCGCAGCCTCCCTTGCGTGCATTGCACCAAGCATTTTTTCCCCAATTCTCCTTGCCTCAGCAGGATTCTCATTTAAGAACTGCGCAAAGCTCTCGTATACGATGCTGGAAGTGATTCCCTTTACTTCAGTATTTCCAAGCTTGGTTTTGGTCTGCCCCTCAAACTGTGGCTCCAGCACCTTTACACTTATTATAGCAGTAAGCCCTTCCTGCACATCCTCCCCACTGATTTTCCTCCCCTTTAGTGCCTTATTCCCTTTCATGTATTCATTGATTGCGCGGGTAAGTGCCATCCGGAATCCTACGAGGTGCGTTCCACCTTCTATGGTGTTTATATTGTTCACAAATGAGTGCACAACCGGAGTGAAATTTTCAGTATATTGCACTGCATATTCCGCATCCACGTCATTCACGTTCTTTCCGTAGCTGAAGGGCTCCTGGATGGGCTTCCGGGACTTGTTCATGTATTCCACGAAGCTCTTGAGCCCCCCCTCAAACTGGAAGGTTTCCTCCTGCCCGGAGCTCTCATCGCGGAGAACCAGCCTCAACCCTGCATTAAGGAATGCAAGCTCCCTCATCCGGTCTTTAAGATAATTGAAATCCATCTCTCCGGTGAATATGCCCATGTCCGGCTTGAAGCGCACTATTGTTCCGGTATAATCTGTATCCCCGATTACTTCCACCGGGCTTGTTGCCTTTCCTAATGCATACTTCTGCCTGTGGATTTTTCCGCCCCTGTGAACATCTACTTCCATCCATTCGCTCAGCGCATTAACTACCGAGAGCCCCACTCCGTGCAGCCCTCCGCTCACTTTGTATGCGTCTTTGTCGAATTTCCCTCCTGCATGCAGGACTGTTGTAACAACCTCCAATGCAGATTTGCCTGTTTTGGAATGCACATCTACCGGGATTCCCCTCCCGTCATCCCGCACTATAACTGTATTGTCTTTCTTGAGTATAATTTCAATATTTTTGCAGTATCCTGCAAGCGCTTCATCTATGCTGTTGTCTACCACTTCAAATACCAGGTGATGGAGCCCTCTCTTGGCAGTATCCCCGATGTACATCGCGGGCCTTCGCCTTACTCCTTCCAAGCCTTCGAGCACTCTGATTGTTTCAGCATCATATTCTTCGCCCATTTAACTCACACTCCCGTAGTTTTTGTTTTTCTTTATTCTGTTTTATGCCAGTTTTTCAACCATGGCATTCCAGTCTTCCACAACTTCCCGAATCTTGGATTTTTCAGAAACAATGAAAGCCTGGTAATTCTCATGGCTAACATAAACTGCGGCATTCTTTTCCCCTGAAATCACAAATCGCCTGACTTCCAAAGCGCCCATTTTTGTAGAGAGCGCACTCAGGTATGATTTAAGTTTGAGGAAAAGCACATTCACGATTGTTTTCTTTCCTTTATGGAATGAGTTATATACCTCTATGTCCTGCGAAAGGAGAACTGCCTGTTTTATTGTTTTCTTTTTCAGGAGCTCTTTTAGTTTCCTTACCAAAAGCTCATCTACCTTCACTTCCCGTTTTACAACGATGTCTCCTTCCAGGGCATACCCCTTTGTCCTGTTTTCGCTTATGTATTTTTCAACAGCCCATTCCCTCCACTGCATTGGGATAAAGAGCAATGTGTTAAGGGCGATACGGTCGCTTCCTGCAAACGCCTTTCCAAGCTCTTCCCTCCATTCCGGCCATTTCTCGTTCATTACGTTTACTTTCTCATCCAGGCGCTTGTCAAGCCCTTCAAGCCGTCCCTGGTTGAACCTGATGAGCTGCTTTGCCATTCCCTGCTTGCCCGAAGCAATCATCTGCTCAAGCCGCTCTATGGGCACAGATACAATAATTGCATATTCTTCTGTGACTACCATTCCTGTTTTGGAGAGGTCTTCAACCCTCATCCTGAGCGCCTGCCAGATTTCCCTGAGTTCTACCAGCTCTTTCAAATTTTCCTCTTTTGTAGCCCCCTTTAGCTCATAATAGGCTT
>DAOUYQ010000086.1 GCA_030666035.1 Microcaldota archaeon | reverse complement strand
GTTCCCAAAAAATAATAAAAATCCCCAGGCAGGGCTAGACCTGGGAATAGAGCATTTTGCATATTTTAGCAATGGAAAAACAATAGAAAACCCAAGGCACCTCAAAAAGGCAGAACAAAAATTAAAAGAAGCCCAAAAACTTCTCTCAAAGAAAAAGAAAGGCAGCAAAAACCGGAGAAAGGCAAAACTAAGGGTGGCAAGGGCCTATGAAAAAGTTGCCAACAACAGGAGAGATTTTCTTCATAAAACCAGCAGAATGCTGGTTACTTCATATTCATTAATCGCAATGGAAGACCTGAATGTAGCAGGATTAAGCAAAGGTTTCCTTGCAAAACACGTATTGGATTGTGGCTGGGCAGAGTTCTCAAGAATGCTTCACTATAAAGCGGAAGAAGCTGATTCTAAAGTGGTTCTTGTAGAGCCTGCCTACACTTCCCAAGAGTGCAGCAGTTGTGGTCTAATACGAAAGAAAACGCTTGCAGAGAGGTGGCATAAGTGTTCATGTGGAGCAGATATGCATCGGGACCTCAATGCAGCTAAAAACATACTTAAACGAGCTCTTAATCTATCTTCAGAGAATAGACATTCACGCTCTAAACAAGCTACCGGTGGGCGCCGGAAAGTAAAGCCTGCTGAGAAGATGCCACTACCCATCAAAGATATAACGGGCAAGTATCTCCATGAATCAGGAAGATCTATCTGCGAAGGTGGGAGCCCCGTCCTTCTTGAAACGAAAGTTTCAAGAGAAGAAACCAACGGTTTCTCAGATTAGGGCGAGGAGTAGTCACAATTATTTCACAAATTCTATTTCTGCCCCATATTCTTTGGCCAGTTTCCCAACAAGTTCTTTCTGCTCCTTGTTTGTTCCCTTTTTTTCCATTAAAATTCCCTGCGTTTTCTCCACGCTCTTCTCCATTGCCTGCCTGAATGTGTCCATTTCCAAATGCGCTATCTGGTATTTTGGGAGGATATGCCCTGCTGCCCTCTTTTCATCCAGGAGGCCCATCCTGGTGAATTTCTGCGAATAGTGCCCCCCTCCCACACAAAAATATGCTTCATGCTCCTCACTGGATTCCAGCATATCCATTACTGCTCCAGCCCCGATTTTCCCTGCAACAGGATGACCCCACTCTTTCTCCCCGCTGCCAATTTCCACAAACATAATCGGCACAGGGCAGGTAGGCCCATGATGGTCCACTTCCATATTCACATTCCACCCAAGGGCATGCTTCTCATTTCCTGCCTGCAGCCCCTTTAACACATTTTTCATCCTGCCTGCCATTACAGTATTCAGGGTGCGCGGCTCCCCGCCCATCAATGCAGCATTCCAGTTCCCAGGCACATGCACAGTCAGGGTAGGGTATTCTTTTTCGCTCCTGTGGGTGGAAAGAACCACAATTCCCTCAGCCTCAAAGTCAGTGGGAACATCCAGAATCATCTCCACTTTTGTATCAATTAGAATATGCTTTCCGCATTCCCAGCAATCCTCCCCCTTCTCAGAAAACCAGTTCCGGATAAGTTCTCCCGCCATGTTGCTGCTCGCCGGATTTTTTGAGCTGAATAGAATATGCATGGCTAACTTCAATCCAAAACACTTATAAAAATGTTAGGGCCTTTCTATCCTCTATGATCAAGAAGTTCACGGACTTCGAGAAGTTCAAGGAAGCCGCAAAAGAGCACAACATCACCAGTGACCTTGATAGCCTCTATGATCTTGACATCGTCTTTTATGAGGATTATGATGAAGATTACATGATTATCAGCCTTCCTTCTGTGGACGCTTCCCTGCCCAACCAGATACTTATCCTTTCCAAAGATTTCAACCTCGCATACTGCTCAGAAACAAAAAAACGGTACCAGAAGATCAAGCTTTCAAAAATCAAGAAAAAGAAATACCAGGCAAGCACCCTTCTCTCCTATGAGGTAATCTCTTCTGCACTGGACTCTTATTTCACAGAGCTCAACACCATCAAAAGGAAAGTCCGTAAACTTCACGATGCCCCAGACATAGATGAAGTGGAAAAAAGCTCCAAACGCAATATGGAAGTCCGGGATATCGCAGAAGATGTTCTCCGCCTTTGTATTGAAGCCGAAGATGAGGAATTCAAATATGTCAACATTGATGTAATTCCTTATGAATTTGATATCCTCCTTGTCCGTGCCCGCCATCTTGTTGACCGGATGAAAGGCGTAAGAAGGGAGATTGATGTTCTCCGCACCAAGTGTGACATTAATGAAACCAGGAAACTGAACAAGCGCATTGAGCTCCTTACTAAAATTATGGCGGTGCTTACTGTAGTGAGCCTCGTAATCTCTGTTCCAAATACTGTTGCAACAATTTTTGGAATCCCCGCAGTAAGCGCACTCTTCAGTTTTGACTTTATTATGGAACTTACTATCATTTCCGCCATCATTGCCGTTGGGCTTTCCTATTTCTATGTGCGGGAGGTCCTATAGATGGACGACCGTCCCGAATATGTAATTCTCTCCCCCTGCACCACTTCAAAGACAATGGAGATGCGCACCAGGGCGAAAATTGAGCTTAACAAAGCAGAAAAGGAGCTTGCAGCTGACCATGAAATTACTGCAAACACTTCTGTTTTTCTCTCTTTTGTGCATGCAGGAAAACAGTTTACACTTTATTCCAGCGGAAAAATCGTGATTAAGGAAGTTGATTCAAAGGAGGGCAAGCCGCTCTTGCTAGAGGTGTTTGATATCCTCAAAAAACGAGGGTGCCTGCTTGAAAATTGATTTCCACGTCCATACAAACCATTCCTTTGATTCCACAATTGCCCCTGCAGATTTAGCAAAAAAGGCAAAATCGCTTGGGATAATTCCATCAATAACAGACCATTATTCAATGGGCGCAATTCCCGAGATGGAAAAATCCAAAATAGATTTTATTCCCGGAGAAGAGCTGAGGGTATCCACCCCAACTGGCAAGGCAGACCTGATTGGCCTTTTTATGAATGAGGAAATCCCCAAGGATATTGATTTCTATGAAGCACTTGACCTGCTAAAATCCCAGGGCGCAATAACCTATGCCCCCCATGCATTTGATTCGCTTCGCTCCGGGCTAAATGACGAAGAACTGCTAAAGGAACTCCAGGTAATCGAAGTTTTCAATTCCCATTGTTTCTCCAGATTCGATACCCAGGCAGAAGAATTTGCAAAAAGGGAAGGCAAGCTGATGGCCGCAGGAAGCGATGCGCATTTTCTTTTTGAATTCGGAACCACTTATGTTGAATTGGAACTGGATGAGCTGGAGCCAAAAAAACTCCTAAAAGCCCTCAAAACCGGAAAAATCACAGGAAAAAGAAGCCCCAGGATAAGGAGATTTGTGCACCGGGCAGCATCCAGCCTACTAAAACCATTTATCTAGCTGAACCCAAAATCAATTACTGAAACCATTTGTCTAACTTTTTCTGGCTTTCCGCTTCCTTGATTACGCCCATCATATTCTCAAGCGTCCTTCCAACCCTTTCTTCTGAAAAATCGTGCTCTTCCACCAGCAGCTTCTTTACTTTCCCAATATTCGCATCCCTCCATTCCGGGCGCTTTATTTCTTTTTCAATAGGCGGCTTCAGGAAGAAGTCATACACCTCATCAATATTCTCTTCAAACTCATAATCATATTTCTCTTTCACATATTTCTTTACTTCATCCAGCGTCCCATGCTCCTTTGCTATTTTGAGCCCGGTTTTTGGCCCTACCCCCCGCACACCCTCATTAAAGTCTGTTCCTTCCATCAGCCCAATAAGGATAAGCTGCTCCCTTGAAATCCCCAAAGAATCCAGTGTTTCCTCCAGGCGTATCATTTCCGGCTCCACATTTATGTATCTGTTCTGCCTTGGCACCTTCCTCCTTCCCGTAATGGAGAGGTTCCTAACAAGCACCGGAGACCCAAACATCAATGAATCATAATCCTGGGAGGCAGATGCATGGCACATTCCTTTTCTCACCATCCATGCAGCCTCGGCTTCCCCCTCACTAATCGCCTGCACCCAGGGAATCCCCATAGCAGAAAGAAGCTCCTTGCTCTCTTCCACCATCTCCCTAGTGAGCCTGGAAGAGCCCTGCGCATACCTTTTTGCCTCTTCTAATTTTTCCTCTTCAAGTGCCTTTTTCCATTTTAGCTCCGCCTCTTTTTTCACTTTATTCCGTGCTTCAATTTCCTTTTCCTTGAATCTGGGCGGTTTCCCATCAAAAACATAAATAGGTTTCAACCCTCCGGAAACAAGCTTCGCAGTCCGGTAAAAAAGCCCGGAGAGGTGCCCTGTTACCCTTCCCTTGAAATCCTTGAGCGGAGTCCCATCTTCCTGCCGAATGGATGCAAGAAACTGGTAAAGCATATTCATTGCATCGATTGCAATGGGTTTTCCTGAAAAATCAGCGATTGCTGCCTTGTGCTTTATAGCAAGGTCCCCTAGGTTTACCCCCATCTATTTCCCCTTTTTCTTATTCTGCATCTCGAGCATGTCCAGCAGGCTCAGCTCTTTTTTCTTGTAACTGGCCAATTCAGATGGCACCGTTCCATCTTTCACTTTTTCCAGTATCTTTACTTTAAGTGCCT
>DAOUYQ010000076.1 GCA_030666035.1 Microcaldota archaeon | reverse complement strand
GAAAAGATGAGCGGGCATAGCGAAACTGAGATTATAACTTGCCTTACCAACATCGGAATGCCGGTTGAAGAGGGGGAAGCTGGAACGCTTGTTGTTGAGGTTACGCCTAATAGGCCAGACTTATTTTGCATAGAAGGAATTACTCGTGCGGTGCGTGCATATTATAACAAAGAAATACGGGAGTATGAAGCAGAACCCTCTGATTATATTATTAATGTATCCAAAAAAACCGAAAAGGTCAGGCCGGCAATCTGTGCGGCTGTAGTCAAAGGACTTAACTTCGATGATGAATTTCTCCAGGACCTGATGCAGATGCAAGAAAAACTGCACGACACAATTGGAAGGCGGAGGAAAAAGGTAGCTGTTGGGGTTCATGACCTGGATAAAATTCGGGGGGAAATGGAGTATTTGGTTGCTAGCAAAGAAAGGTTTGTCCCCCTGGAATTGGAAGAAGAATTAGATGTAATTGGTGTTTTGAAAACGCATCCAAAGGGGGTTGCTTTTTCCCATTTGGTAGAAGGAGATGCTGTTGTTATTACTGATGAGTTGGGAGTGATTTCGTTTCCCCCGATAATTAACAGTGAGAGAACAAAAGTTACGGCCAATACTAAAAATATTTTAATCGAATCCACAGGAACTTCTATTGAAACTGTAAAAAAGGCAGTAAATATTATTGCCTGCGCACTCTCTGACCGGGGGGGGAAGGTTTACCAAGTAACTGTGGGGGGCGCTGTTTGACCTAATTTTGAATATGGAAAGGTCCCAATTGAATTGGAAGAGGCAAACAGGGTTTTGGGGCTTGGTTTGGATAGGGAGGAAGCGGGGGAAGCTTTGCTTAAGATGGGGATTAAAACGGAGGGTGGTTTGGCTTTGATTCCCCCATATAGGGCAGATATCCTCTCATCTACAGATGTGCTAGAAGATATTGCCATTGGTTATGGGTATGATAAAATGGTGCCAACCCTCCCCAAACTATCTACTGTTGGGGGTGGTTTTGAAAAGGAAGTGCCTCTCTTGGCCCTGTTTTGTGGGTTGGGCTTTATAGAAATTAAAAATTATGTTTTAACTAACATGGATAAGTTAAAGGCCACAAATAGGGAACGGGGCGCCCTTCGGATTTTGAACTCTGCCTCTGAAGAATTTACATATTTGAGAACCAGCTTAATTCCTGGCTTGCTTAGTTGTTTTGCCACAAATAAAATGAAGGGGCTTCCACAGCGGTTCTATGAACTGGGCAGAGTATATGCAAATGGGGAACGGGATTCTGTTTGTTTTGGTTTGATGAGTGAGGGGGCATCCCTAACTGATCTCCAGCCATACCTCCAAAGCCTTGTTCGTGGGTTTGGAAAAAAACTGGAATTAAAGGCGTGTGATGACTCTTGTTTTATATGTGGGAGGTGTGCAAAAATCCTAATTGATGGAAAGGAATGTGGGGTTATGGGTTCGGTCCATCCTTTGGTTTTGGAAAAATTTGGCTTGGAGCACGCGGTTGCCCTGTGCGAACTTGAGGAAAAGGGTTTGTTTTAGGAAATGGGGGGGTTCCCATTTCCACTATTCAACCTCTTCTATTGAGTTTGCCCGTATTTTATAAACAATAACTGATTTTTCAAAAGATTTGAAAAAACCATCCAACGCCCGCTCCATTTCATCGGGCGCAACAAGAACGGATTTTGTTTTCCAAAAGTATTGGTTATATCCATTTTTGTTCAGGTGATAATAAAACTTTCTTTTAAGCCTATTGTATTCATGAACTGGACATTTTAGGTCATATAAATATATTAACATATTATGTAACCATGGTTACATATATTTTTATTATTAACATTTGTGGAAACAGGCCCGGAATAGTGGAAATGCACCCCCCGTACTCTTTTAAACTGACCAAAACATACCAACATTAATGAAACTCCACCCCAGGGAATACCAACAAAAAATAATTGATTCTATCCAAACCAACGGTAATACTTTAGTTGTTTTGCCTACTGGTTTGGGAAAAACCCTAATTGCGCTGAGCCTAATAGAAAAAACCAAAGGCAAATGCATTTTTCTCACCCCAACAAAACCCCTGGCAAAACAACATAACAACACAATAGGGGATGTTTTGGGGAAAATAAACGGGGGCTCGGTTTTGGTAACTGGTGAATCCACCCCAAAAAAACGCGCTGTTCTTTACAACAACAAGATTATCACATCAACCCCCCAAACAATCCGCAACGATATAAAAAAAGGTATTTTTCCAACAAAGGAAGTTTCCTTGGCGGTTTTTGATGAAGCACACCGCGCAATAGGCAACTATGCATATGTTTCAGTCGCTGCGGTCCTTCCCGAGAATGCAAAAATTATTGCACTTACAGCTTCCCCAGGGGGCAACCGGACCAAAATAAAAGAAGTTCTCACAAACCTAAGAATTTCGAATATTGAAATAAAAACAGCAACAGACCCGGGTGTTTCCCCATACATAAAGAAGATGGCCCAGAAGTGGATTCCAGTTGAGCTCGGGGAAAATTACAAAGAAGCAAAAACCGTTTTGGATTCTTATATCAAAAAACAAACCCAGCTCCTAAGAAATGCGGGTGTAAGGCCGCAAACCACTTCCAAAAGAGCGTTTCTTGCATTGCGCCAGCGCCTCTTTGATATGGAACACCCCAGCAAATATCGCCTTATCTATTTCTATACCTGTTTGCTCCATGCCCTTCACCTCCAGGAATTGCTTGAAACACAGGGGCGCGGGCCAGTTTTTAAATACTTAGAGAAGCTCTCAGAATCAGAATCAAAATCAGCCAAAGCAATTTCTTCAAACAGCGAAATACGGCGTGTTGTTTCTCTTCTCAATTCCGGGGACGACCACCCAAAAATGAAGAAGCTCATTTCTTTAGTTTCCGGCCTCAAAGGAAAAAAAATAATAATTTTTGTCCAATACAGGGACCAGATTGCCCAGATAATATCCCTCCTTGAAAAACGGGGGTTTGTAGGCCGCCCGTTTATGGGGAAAAAAAACAGTTTCACCAAGAAATTACAGGAGGAAACACTAGATGCCTTTCGGGCAGGGGAATTTGGCATTTTGGTGGCCAGCTCGATTGGGGAAGAGGGTTTGGATATTCCAGGGGTTGATGCAGTTATATTCTATGAGCCAATTCCAAGCGAAATCCGCTCGATTCAAAGAAGGGGCCGTGCCGGGCGATTCAAGAAAGGGGAAGTGTATATTCTCATGACCCGCGCGAGCAGGGACGAATACTATTATTGGGCATCCAAAGCGCGCGAAAAAAAAATGAAGGAAATACTTTTTTCATTCCAGGAAAAATTCCGTTCCAAAAGCCCCTCATTAACCAATCAAAAATCCACAAAAAAGCAGGGGCAGAAACAGCTGACTGATTTTTTTCCCTAACCTAAAAACAATCACCTGTTTTATTTTCATACAACCCAAACTCCAAGGGGTCAAATTCTGCTTCTTTCTTTTTGCAATATTTTCCAAAGAGCAGCCCGAACACCAGCCCCCCAAGGTGCGCACCACTTGCAATGCCTGAACCCACATTGAATGTACCAACAAATTCAAGCACAAACCAAAGAATCGCAGCCGTTTTGATGGACATGGGTATAAAGAAAACAAATATTCTCATGTTGGGCTTGATAACTGCCAATGCCCCAAGAATGCCAAAAATCCCCCCACTTGCCCCCAAGGCAGGAATAGCAGGGATAATCCCCAAAAATATTGTAAGGTAATAGGTAATGTTTCCGATTATCCCGGCAAGCAGAAACAACAACAAGAACTTTTTAGTGCCGATTTCCCGCTCTAGGTATGGCCCAAACATGAGAAGGGCAAAACAATTGAAGAACAGGTGTGCAATCCCACCATGAAGAAAACAACTCGTGATAAATACCCATGGCTGCAAGAAGGGAGAATCAAAATAAAAGAGCTCTGTAAAGCCAGGCACGGCCATCTGAAGAACGTAAACAAAAACAATTATTCCCAAAAGCGCTTGCCATGCCTTCATTTTTTATCACTACCGCAATAATCGTTATATCTCCCGCTTTAGCCTTTTATATGGCTTTTCTTTTTTTTGCTGGAGGGGCAAAATGTCCCGCGGAATCTGGTCCCGCAACAGGTAGAGCGCAATTATCCCCAAAACCAGCAGGCCAGTAATTGCTAAAATGATGATCCCATCATCACCCTCTTCCAGGGAATCCATCCGGGTTAATGCATCTTCAAGGCTTTTAATGGCCTGTACATACTTCCCCTTTGCAACATATCCCCTGGCATTCTGGATTGCAGCATTTATAAAGTCGGAATCAAGCTCGCCCATTTTGCCTTTCAATTCATAATACAGGGCCTCAACGTTTTCTTCCAGGAGTTTCTCCTCCTCTTCAAGCAAGGCCATGGTGCCCGCCATTTTTTCAATAATCTCTTCAACCTCGTCAGTTGCCTTGGAATAATCTGTTGTTTTGGAGAGCGTGTTGAGGTCTTTGGATATTTTGCTGGGTTTTAGCCGGAAAAGCCCTTCCAGGTGGGTTCCGTCGGCTTCTTCATACTCCCGTGCATACCCTTCCAACAAATCTTCTGCTTTTAGGATTTTTCCATCTAAAATTGCCTTGGCCCCTAACTCTTGCTCGGCTTTGCCTGCACCTAATTTTTCTAGAATTTCATCTCCCGCTTCAAGGGCATAAAATGCCGAAATTGCATCCTCAAAACTCAATGTC
>DAOUYQ010000112.1 GCA_030666035.1 Microcaldota archaeon | reverse complement strand
ATCCTGCGCTGGCAAATTTTGGAGAGGTCCTCTTTGGATGGGAAGACATGCACCTCTTCCTGTGGCTATTTTGGCATTATGAACATAGTCTGGAGAACGGAACTAACCCTCTATTCGCAGAAGAGATATTTTACCCGTATGGACTTTCATTAGCAATGAGCACCATTACTCCGCTTCAAGGAGCCCTTTATCTATTTCTTCCGGATGGGTGGGGGGCATTTGGAAAAATTACCTTTTTGCAGGTGCTTTCCTTTGTGATTGGGGGAATTTTCTCCTTTTGCCTGGTGTACAAATTCACCCGGAGTTTCCTGCCTTCGCTCCTTGGCTCAGTTATTTACAATTTTTCTGCATTCCATTTGGAAAAAATGCTGCACCACCTGAATTACAGCATGGGGATGGCTTTTCTCCCATTGTTCTTTCTCTTCTATTATCAGACACTGGAAAACACCAGCAGGAGGAACATATTGCTACTTTCTATTTCCCTGCTTCTGCTTGGTTTATGTGAAATGACGCTGGTAATAATGGCGGGATTCATTGTCATGCTGGATATTTTCAGCAGGTATATGAATTATTCTCATCGCAAGATTTTTACTCCAAAAAATACCCTGGTTCTGGGAATGTCTGTATTAATTTCTTTAGTCTCCTTCGAGTTTTTGGAGCTAGTTGGAAGCCCAAAGATTATTGCATTTACCTTGCCTTCGCTCCTGTTTATATTGCCTTTGGCATTTGTTGTCCTTGGCAAAAAAAACCTGGAGGCTGCAGAAGCAAAACACAAATATTTCCAAGCAATGGTTCTGGCCGCAATTCCGATACTTATCTGGCTCGCGTTTTTGGCCCTTCAGCCCACATATGACTTTAAGGACTCGGTGCTGCTGAACATTTTTGGCTCAAGCCTGATCGTTTCACATGTGGAATATCTGTTCCTTCCTTCAGAATTCCAGGCATTCTCAGCTTTCCTCCCATGGGATGAGCTGCCTTTTGGGTACGGTACAGCATTGTATCTAAATCCCGTAGGGCTGGCATTGTTCCTTTTTTCCTATCTATTAGCTGGGGCCACTGGAGAAGAAAAAAGATTCAGGAACTATACGCTCCTTATGGTCCTTTTTTCTTTCCCTTTAGTGCTTCTATGGGGCCAACTGGTCCTCATTACTCCATTTATAGTAGAAACCTTATTCCCCCTTTTGCCAGTGCTGAGGGTGGCAGCGAGGTTTATGGTATTTACGCTCTTGTTCTTTAGTTTGGTTGCCGCCCTAGTCAGCAAAAGGATTTTGCTCTCCTGGAAAAATAGTGGGAAAACGGTCCTGATTGTACTGATTTTATTGGCGCTTGTATTTCTTTGGCCTTCCTTGGAGCAATTTGAGTTCGATTATTCGGTTCCGAACTTTTATCTGGAGTTATCCAAGAGCAGTGAAAACCAAACTCTCTTTATTTATCCTTATCATACATACTTGCTACATGAGGTATACTATCAAACAATACACCACAAGAAAATGTCTGTTGGTTACCCCTCAAGATTCCCATCAGAAGAAAATGACTTGTTCGCCTTATACCCTCCCGCATGGTTCTCAGATGAAACACTGGAAGAAATTAGCCAGGAGTCGATTAAAATCATCAAAAAATACGAATATGACTATGTCGTTGTCCCAACCCTCTCAGATTGTGTGGAAACAGAGTTTATTTCTCCGACAGGGCAGGAAAAACTGAGGGGGGATATGGAAGCGGAGTTCGGGAAACCGGTGTACGAAGACGAATCTAGGGTTATTTATGCCAATCCCAAAAAACAAAACTCATAAAAATCAAATGTCCACAAATAGAATCCCAGCCGCGACCGTAGTCTAGTGGCAGGATCTTGGCTTCCCAAGCCAATGACCCGGGTTCGAGCCCCGGCGGTCGCACTTCGATTTTTACAGGAGTTTTACGCTACGCAAAAATCGTCAAAAAAGGTAAGTAGACCAAGGGAATTTCACCCCACTTATTTTGCATGGCTTTTTGGTTTTGGACTAGAAGGAAGAGTGTGGCGTATTTGCCTTGAGGCAAATCTGAGTCGCGTAACAATCCAAAGCAAAACGGGCGAAGCCCGGCACAGCATTTGCTTCAGATTGTGAGAAGTAAACTTGTTCCCTCAGAATCAAAAAACACTGTGTTAAGCTGCCTTTTTGTTTTCTGCAGAAGTGCCAGCAGGGGTTCTAAAAAAGCGAAATCTGTTATTTTGAATAAGATGCAATCCTTTCTCCGCTATAATTTAATTCATATCCTGGGGGAGGACTCTCCAACGGGAGAGATGTTACTACCATTTGAAAATTGGTCAAATCAGTCTGTTTCCTAAAAGGGGTGGCATTCCAGAAGAACTGGGCAAGCCTCTCATCCTCAACTTCATATTTTTGGTTGCTATAATCCTGGATGAAATCAGATGTGTAGGATTCGAAATCCTCAAGTTTTTCCGGATTCCTCACAAGTACATATCCAAAATCAAGTGGTGCGCCGAGCGTCCTTCTCTCCTCCAGGGATTTGTAGCAGATCGCAACTGAATTGTAGTAGTACATGCCTGTGAATAAGGTTGAGTTGTGGCCCGCAAGGGAAAGGCCAAGCTCCTTTGACTCTGCCATGAAGGAGTAAAGGCTGGATTCCCAGCTTGAGAAGGAAACTGCAAAAACTACCATGCTCATCATAACAAAGAGGGAAAGGAGCATTAGGGAGAAGGAATCTATTTTTTCTTTATTGAGAATGGCTATTGCAGAAATTATGCAGATTGGGGGAAGGAAATAGTATAGATACCACGGTCTGAAAGTTGAGGAGATAAGCAGCACTAATATGAGTGCAATCCAGGCTAAAAGCATGGGTTCTGGTTTCTCTTTTTTTAGGAATACTGCTACACCAGAAACAAAGAATAGGAAAAGAAATCCGAATATCATTGAGAAGTTCTGGTAAGCAAAGGAAACTAAGGAAGAATAATCATAAAGTACCGATCTGCCAATATCCACAAGAAACACTTCTTCTGCAAAACCTATTGGGATTAGGGAGAAATAGAATATTGCGATTCCCAATGGGGCGCCCAGAAGGGAAAGGAGAAAAACAGGATTGGAAAGAGTGGGTTTTTCACGGGTGAATATATATACAAGAGCCAAAAGGGGGATAACCAGGGATATCACTGATTTTGTAAGCGCTGCAATTAAGGCAAAGGTGCCTCCCATAAGAAAATCAGTTGTGCTCTTCTTTTCTTTTGTATAAAAGAACAATGAGGCGAGAACTATGGTGAGGACCATTGGTTCCATAAGCAGCCGGGTTTCCACATAAAATGACGGAATTGAGGAAAAAAAGATGAGGGAAGCTGCCAGGGCAGCATCCTTGCTATAGAACCTCTTTGCAATCAAGTAGATTAAAACGGCGGACAGTAGGGAAAATAGAAGGTTCGGAAAACGGTAAGCCCATTCAAATGAATCGAATAAATGGCTGGTTAGTGGAAGGAAAAGGGAGTAAGTAATAAAATAAATGCCTGGTTTCCACGGAGCAGGATATCCAAGGTAAGTTGGAAGAAAAGTGGGGTTGTCTGCTTCCTCTGCAATCATTTCGGCATACAGGCTTTCATCCTCGATGAAGGGAGTTTTGTCCAGATAATAGCACTTAAATGCGAATGAAAGCAAGAAAAGGAATAGTAAGACAAGAACCGTCTTTTGATTCATTAGATGTATAGAAAGGGCAAATTCTTATAAACAAGATTGCAGAACTCCAAGCCATGAAA
>DAOUYQ010000146.1 GCA_030666035.1 Microcaldota archaeon | reverse complement strand
AAATATCTCAGGAATATGCTTCGCGGAATAGAGATATTGAGCGAGACAGAATACAGGGTTTCCGCAACAGGCGGAAAAAGAATTGAAGTTAGCCTGGATGCCAAACACTCCCAGCTCATATTCAAGAAAATAACCCCTGTTTCCAAAGGCAACGGATCAGCTAGATTTGCAGCAACTTCCTCTTTTGCAATGCAATATGCCCTCCTGGGTTTGGAAAAGCCCGTTCTTTATGTGGAGAGTTTGGGAAAGTCCCTGATTGTGCGCCTGATTGATAAGGGGACAGGGAAATGCGTTGAAATCCGGATGGACAAAGCAGATTTTGACCCCGAGAATGCCAGGGTAATGAATTTTGATGAGCAGGCAGCAGTGGAGGAAACCCCGGAGCAGCAGGCATTTGTTATTTTAAATATCGTGCCCCAGGCTTCCCTGGGAGGGGATTCCAGAAAATCCCGCATTTTCAGGGCTGCATTTGCAGAAGGCGAGAAAACTTTTGCAGCCCAAATTGCAGAATTTGATGCAGGGGAGCATAAGGGAGACATGAATGCGCTGGTTGAGGTATTTATAAAAATTTATGATAAAATGGTTGGCAGCATGATGGACAGTGTCCGGGAGAGCGTTAAAAATTTGCCCCGCCACGAGAAAAAGCAAATTTTAGCGGAGGCCGAACCTCGCATCCTGGCATATATGCTTCGCCCTTATGTGGTTTGGGAGGCCATGCTCGGGGCAGGCCCGGGCATCATCCTGGAGCTGGATACGATTATTGCCTCGCATGATTTTAGTGGCAAGAAGCTCAAGGCATTTGCAGGGGAGAACAACCTTTCCACAGAGCATAACGGCATATTGAAAAAGATAAGGAGGGAACTCTTGGCCAGGTGAGGGGGGTTTTTATTAAACCCATGCAACAACCTAAAAACCATGCAAATTTCATTCGTAACCAGCAACAATGGCAAATTCAGCGAAGCCGAAAAGATTTTAAAGCACTTCGGTATCAATATTGTCCACCGGAATCTTCGCATAGAAGAGACCAGGAGCGACTCTATTGAGGAGGTCGCATCCGCATCCGCACGCGCTGCGTTTGCGGAATTGAATGAGCCCCTTTTTGTGGAAGATTCAGGGCTTTTTATTCCCTCTCTGGATGGATTCCCAGGAACATACTCTGCCTGGGCATTCAAAAAGATTGGAAATGAAGGCATCCTGAAGCTTGCAAAAGGGGCAGAAGCAGAATTCCGCGCATGCATTGCATACGCGGATGGAAAAAACGAGCCACTCCGGAGCACCTCTGCCGCGGAAGGCGGGCACTCCGAAGTTCCTGTAAAAACTTTCACCGGTTCGATGAAAGGAAGAATATCCGAAGAAATCCGGGGAACCGGAGGATTCGGCTATGACCCCATATTCATACCGGAAAAATTCCCTGGAATTCGCCATTCCGGGGAAACGACCTTCGCCGAGGCTCCGGAAATGAAAGATGCGCTCTCACACAGGAAGCGCGCACTGGAAAAGTTTGGAAAATATCTACAAAGGTGAAGGAATGGCAAAATTGCATTCGAGAAAGAAAGGAAAATCCGGCTCAAACCCGCCCAAGAAGGAGGGTGTTCCGGAATGGTCTTCCTATTCAAAGGAAGAAGTAGAGGAAATTATCCGCAAGCTCGCAAGGGAGGGTGTTCCACCTGCGAAAATCGGGCTTATCCTCAGGGACCAGTACAGCATTCCGCTTGTGCAGAGGATGCTTGGAATGAGCATGAAAGAGTTCCTTGAGAAGGAAAACCTCACAACTAAATTCCCCGAAGACCTGCTCAGCCTTATTAAGCGGGCAGTGGGGATGAGGAACCACATCAAGGTAAATTCCGGAGATACCCACAACAAGGTAAAGCTGATGCATGTGGAATCCAAAATCCACCGGCTCTCCAAATACTACCGTGCCCACCACAAGGTGCCGGCAGGATGGAAATATGATCCTGAGACCGCAGCATTGCTCATAAAGTAGGGGTGTACACAATGGCTAAACCAAGAAAATCCAGAAAAACAGAAAAGAAAAAAATAAAGAACTGGTATGCAGTGCTTGCACCCCAGGCATTTGATTCCAAGGAATTGGGGGAAGTAATTACCTCTGATGAGGCTAAGCTTGCCAACAGGATAATCCCGGTGAGCCTCATGGACCTTACAGGGAAAATGTCCCAGGCAAACATGTACACCACCCTTAATTTCAGGATTAAGGATATCAAGGGAAAGACTGCTTATACCGAGCTCATCGGCCACAAGCTTTCCCCAGGATACATCCGCACCCTGGTAAGGAGGAGGAGAACCGTGCTGCACACAGTAAAAGACGTCTCTACAAATGATGAGCGCACCGTGCGCCTTAAACTTATTTCCGTAACCAAGGACCGCATCAGCGAAACCATGAGGAAGAACTTAAGGGAAGCAATTGATGCTGAGCTCACAGAAGCTTCCGGCAAATATGGATACTATGAACTTATGCAGGAAGTAATCTACGGGAAGCTCGCTTCAAAAGTCTTCAACCGCCTCAAGCAGATTACCCCAATGAACAGGGTTGAATTCAGGAAAACTGAGCTCAAGGAAAATCTTGAATAGGGATTATTATGTACGCGGGAGACCTTAGCTGGGAGGAATTCCAAAAGGCCAAGGATAAAAAAACAGCAATCCTTGTTTTTGGGGCAATTGAGCCCCATGGAAAGCATCTCCCCCTGGACACGGATTCCATAATCCCCTGGGAAATTGCAAAGCGCCTGGAAAAGAAATCAGGCGCCCTCCTTTTTCCTCCCATAAACTATGGATATGTATATACTTTGCGCAAATACCCCGGCGCAATAAGCCTCACCTCCCGCACCCTGCATACAGTTGCAGAGGAAATCTTTGCTGAACTTTTCCGCGAGGGTTTTACCCGCATTTTAGTGATTATCGGGCACGGGGGAAACACAGGCCCGGTCAAAAGTGCACTCAAGGAGCTAACTGATGATTTTGATTTCCGCGCAGCAGTAGTGGAATGGTGGAAACTAACTACGGCCGAAGCCGGCCACGCAGATGAAGTGGAATCCTCGCTTGTTCTTGCTGCAGGGCATAAGCTCCGCGCCCAGCCTGTGCCCGAGGAAAGGAAGGATTA
>DAOUYQ010000029.1 GCA_030666035.1 Microcaldota archaeon | reverse complement strand
CTTCCCTGGTTCTTCTTTAAGAGCTCATCAGTAATTACAATCTGGGCATCTACGCCTACCCCTATTGCTGCAATGATGCCTGCCATTGCTGCAAGGTCAACTGTAAATGAGCCCAGGATTGAGAGCAGGATTATGAGCTCTGAAACGCTAATTGCAATGATTGGGAGCAGGATTTTTGTTTTCCTGTACCTGATTGAAACCAGAATCGAAATAGCAATTAATGCAAGGAACAATCCAATTATGCTAAGGCGGAGGAACTCTTCTCCAAGCGGGGCCGGGATGGTAGTGCGGCTTCCAAGTGAAATTGAGATTGGAAGTGCTCCGCCTTTAAGGATGGATTCTATGCTCTTGGATTTCTGGTAAGCATCCATTTGCCTTTCCTGGCCAGCTCCCTGCGCCCCCCCGCTGATTATGTAGCCATAGTTAGGTGTGCCTATTGTTACTGAAGGGTTGAGGGTGGGCGAAGACAGGAGGCCAACGGCTTTCCACTCATCAACAATGAACTCCCCGCTGGCCATCTGGGTGATGGTGGGCGAGATTTCCCCATCTTCTACTATGAGGAGGGTAAAGCCCTGCGCTTCGAGCTGGGAACCTACCTGGGGTTCCATGGACATTGAAATTATTGCTTTGGTCTTGTTTGTTGCAGGCTCTAAGGAACTGGTGTTGAGCTCATCATGGATATATGCAGTTATGTTTCCGGTATCAAGCTCCAGTGCCTTCTTGAATGCTGTGTGGGCAAGCTGCCTGTCTTTTATTTCAAGGTTAGTGCTGGCCTCTTCCCAGCTAAGAATTACAATTGCGTCTGTGGGCCGGTCCAGGTACATGTATAGGGGATAATTGGCTTTTCCTTCAACAGTTGAGGCAAAATGCTCTGCGCCATCCCTGGTTACTGAGAACTGGACTCCCCAATCCGCACCCTGCAAATATGCGGGGGGAACTCCCTGGATTGTGCCTGGAAGGATTGCATCCCCTCCCAAAGCGGTTTTTCCATCAACAATTCCCTGGAATACTCCCTGGTGGGAAAGGAGGCTTTCAACGGATTCTATAAGCGCGGGGTCTCCGCTGGGCACTTCCACATTTATCTGGGAGTCCCCTACTGCACGCACCTTCACTTCCGTAAGGCCGAATGTGGATGCCCTCTTCTTGATTATATCCACCATTTCATTCATGGTGGATTGGGATGCCGGGGATTCCAGGAGTACTGGGATTCTGGTTCCCCCGCTAAAATCAATTCCAAATTTCATCCCATTGAATCCCATATTCAATATTGCCAATAGTACTATCGCTGCAAGTGCGAGGAGCTTCAGTTCTTTTTCTTTCCAGAAGCTTGAGAGTGCCCCAAAGACAATTAAGGAAAATATCAATACAAGCCCCGCATATGTTGCATAGAATATTATTCCTAATGCAAAAAGGATGAAAAGCCCGGCGAGTATGTATTTGTGGTTCAGCATATTCATCCTCTCGCCTCCTTATAGTGCAGAACCATCACGGCGTTTATGCCCCAGGTTGCAAACAGGTCCCCAACAAGGCCTGCAAGTGCAACTGCTGAAATTTCATAATAGGTTGGGATATGGGTAATGAGTGCGAGGATAAAAAGTGCGGCGAATGCCACCATTGCTGTGATGCTCATCGTCATTCCGGTTTTCATTGCATCGAATGCATTTTCCCTTGGGTCCCCTCTCCGCTTGAGAATCCTCATTGTAAGGAGGATATCCGTATCCAGGGAGTAGCCGATAAGCATTAGGAGGGCTGCAAAGGAAGGGAGCGAAAGCGGGATTCCAAAAAGGCTCATTGCGCCCAGGGCGATTACTATATCGCTGAATGCGCCTACAAGGACTGCAAGGCTTGGGACTGGGGCCCGGAAAAAGAAAAATACGAGTATCACACTCAGGATTGCTGAGTAAAAAACAACTGTGGTGGCCTGCCCAATAAAATGCGTGCTAAGAGCAGGGCTCACAGTTTCTACAGACTTGCTAGAATATGTAGCATGCTGGTCTACAATCTGCATTATTCTTTCTGTGTGGCTGGAGTAAACCCTCAGGTATGCATCAGAAAAGAGCTTCTTGAGCTGGTTTAGGTTGGGCTGCATCTCCGCTTTGGTGTTTGAGCCGGCAAGCACAAACATCCTGTCTGAGATTTCATTTAGTTCGGTCCGCTTCTCATTATATTCCCGGAGTTTTTCCGGGTCTTCATAGGATTGGGCTTCCAGGAAAGAAACTTCATCCAGGAGCGTGTTGAAGTGCTCTTTTAGGGAATCTGCTTCCTCTATTTCCTCAGTCTGGGAAACCTCTATTTCAGCCGTATTTCCCATGCTTCCTTCAAAAACTTTTACTGATGAATCAAAGCCATGTGAATCGAGGTCCGCTTGCAGGGCTTCTGCATCCCATGGGCCATCAAGCTGGAGGGTTATGAGGGTTCCCCCCCTAAAATCGACTCCAAATTTGAGGTTTGGGAGGAGCAGGATAGAAACAAGAATTAGCAATACCGGGAGTATTGCAAGTAAACGATAATCCCCCTTGTAAATATTTGGAATCATGTATAATACCTCAAAAATTGCAAAGAGGATATTAATATGCAATATTTAAAAAAGGAACTTAAGTATGAAATACCCTGCCTGAAATTAGCGACCGTAGTCTAGCGGTAGGATCTTGGCCTTCCAAGCCAATGACCCGGGTTCGAACCCCGGCGGTCGCATTTTTTCCTTCTCGTTCTGCTTGGTTTTCCATATTTTAGGCTAAGGGAAAAAATGAGACGTATTTGCCGTGAGGCAAATCTGAGTCGTATTGAAATTGTTTGCTGCTGTTTTACGCTGTGGTAAAAAATTTCATAATCTTAGCGACCTTCGGTCGCTTCTCTTGAGCATAAGCTCAAGAAAACATGGCCCGGATTACGCTACTTCTATGGATTATTCCTGGACAGAAGCACCGTGTTCTGCTCTCATACTGTGTAGCTCGTGCATTTAGCGACTTAATATCGAAACATATAGAATGGAGCGGAACACCATAACAGAGCTACACAGTATGAGCCTCCGCTTGTCGGGTTTCGTTCTTGCATTTGGTTGTACGGGACCTAAAACGAGTTGTACGTTATTTTGTCGGATTGGAAAAAATCCTTCCGATGAAGAATCCAAAAAGTTCTGCCGAAAAGCTGGGACAAAAGAACTAAAATAGCCCTACTTAACGGAATAGTGGAAACCTACCGCTTCCGTTTGCTTTTAATTCTGCGTTAAGAACATAGTGTATGGGACCTCTGTTATCGCCAAATGATATGTTTATATATGTTTTATGCTATAATAATGATATAAAAGTGTACATTGGTGAGAATATGAATATAAATCTTCATCTAACCGGAGAGCTTGAAAAATTTGTTAATGAATTGATTAAGAGGGGACTTGCGGCCAATAAAACTGAAGCAGTAAGACTAGCATTAACTAGATATTATGAAAAGCAGCAACAGATGCGGAGAGGGGTGCAGCGGGAAGCGTTGGAGCACTCAACAATTGAAATGCATTGGAATAATCCTTCGGATGAAAAATCTGAAGAATTCTACCGAAAGAGGTACCTTTAATGATGCCAAAAAGAAGAGAAATTGTTCTTGCAAGGGTTTTCTTCTTGGATTCTCCAGAAAGCAAAGTCCGCCCTGCGATTGTTTTATCGAACGAAAAATACAATTCGACGGGCTTTGTTCTTGTTTCAGCGATTACAACTGCATTGGATGAGTACTGCATTCCCATTTCAGAAAAAGATGCTAACTGCCAGCTTGACAAGTACAGTGGAGCCAGGTTTGATGGGATTATAAAACTGCATGAGAAACAGGTACTTCGAACCATAGGTAGGGTAAGTTCAAAATTTCAGGAAAAACTAGTGGAAAACATAATCAGCACAATACGGAAATAACAGGTGCAATTTTTTAAACAGAATATGTCTTAATCACTAGGAGAAAGTAAGGAAATGCAGATGCCAGGATGACAGAACCCGGTGATTGTGCTAGTCTCGAAAACTAGTTCCGCAAGGAATTGCAGGTTCAAATCCTGCTCCTGGCGCTTTGCCTCCGTAGCTCAGTAGTAGAGCGATCGCTTCGTAAGCGATAGGTCGAGGGTTCGAATCCCTTCGGGGGCTTATATTGAAAAGGTAAGTAAAATGAAGAAAATATTTGTAATCCTGCTGGTTCTTTTGCTTGTTCTCTTCAGCGGATGCGCAAGCAAGGGAAGCCAGGGTTCAGGTGGCTGCACAAGCGATTATGTGAAGGCTCCAAACCAGTGGAGCGGAAGTGTATTTGCAGAAACTGAAGAGGGGTTAGATGCTGCATGTGCAGCTGAATGCAAGGAGTTGCTTGGGGTAAAGAGCAGCAAAGCAATTGGGGTTTCATCTGCATCGGACTGGGCGCCCGGAGAATATTCTACAACCTGCTACTGTGATTTGGAAGAATGCTAAAAACAAAAGATTACTTTTCCATGTTAACAAAAAATCGGCGAATAGAATCCTGGTTGTTGCCCGCGTATTTTACATAAAGCATTAACTTGGAAAAGAGCCGCTTGGGAAGGACATGAATCAGGTCTTCTGCACGAAGAGTAGGGTCAGCATCCAGCATATCTAGAATTTCATTTAGTTTTTTGCTGCTGGAGCGCTTTAGTTTTTTCTCAACTTTCTTGCGGGTCTTGATGCGGTCAATCTCATCCCAGAGGTTGCGGACCTTTCCCAGCATCACCATTTCATAGAGCTGGAAGCGCTGCTCCTGTGGAAGGCGGTCAAAATCTTCTTTCTCTCCATTGAAGTTTCCGCGGATTATTGGGATGTATGTAAAAACAGTCTGGTCCTTGTGCTTCTGGTGGAGCTCTTCGTAATGCTCATGGTGGAAAGGAGGGGCGGCCTCGGTCTCAGTAGGGAACTGCGCAAGAGTTGGCTTTGTCTCTCGGTGCTTTTTTTGCTGAAGCATTCTACCACCACTTAGAGTTGGATATAAAACCTAAAAGTATTTAATGCCTATTTGTTCACGAGGGAACGAATGGAATGGAAGAGAAGGTTCGGGCCCAGCATCTTGGTTGGGCTGTCCATGTTTCCATTTCTCTGGAGGAACTCTTCAATCCTGAATGTTGAAGCAAGGGAAGCAAATGCCCGCAGTGAATCATCATTGAGTGCACCCAGGGCCTTGTGGAGGCGGTAGTGGGTATTCAGCTCTTTTCCGTATGTTGCCCTCCATTCCCGTTCATATTGCTTGGGGGTATTGATGTTCCTTCCTGCAATTTTTGCACACCCTGTGCCAAATACAACTCCCCCCCCTGTAGTGGATTTCACCTGGCCTGCGGCGTCACCTACAAGCAGGATATTCCGGGACTGGGAAAAGAAGGACGTTCGCTCTCTCTGGGCAACTGGGATTATGGAATGGGTTCTTTCCTTGGGGAAGTCCATGGCCAGCTCTTTTGCAAGGGAATCCAGGGATTTGTTTGGGTTTCCCGGGAGCACACAACCTGCTCCAACCTCTGCATATTCTTCATTTTGGGGAATGAGCCATGCAAAAAAGCCGGGGAAGTTTTCAGCGGAAAGGAAAACCCGCACATAGTCTGGCATCGACCCATCATATCTCACTATTGCCTGGGAAACACCTACGAATCTTTCTATTTTTGGAAAATTGAAATGGGATGCAACTATTGAATTTGGTCCATCTGCACCGATTATATGGCCATCCGGGAAAGGGGCAGATATCCTGTTGTTGTACTGGACTTTTGCACCTTCCTCCTCTGCTTTTTGGGCAAGCGCCTCATCAAAAGAAGCCCGGTTGATTAGATATGCAATGTCTTTTCCAGAATCAATAAGAAGCTGCGAACCCGCGCAATTTATTACTGCACCGCGCATCCTGTTTGTTATGTGGCTCCGGTAATCTACAAATCCCCTGAGTGATTCTAGGCCCTCTTTTGAAACCAGGCCAGAGCAATTGAGCGGGAAGCCTGCACGGGAATGCTCTTCATGCAAGGAAACATTATGGTTTTCCCTGAGAGCTGAAATGGCTGCAACTGAGCCAGCCGGGCCTGCGCCTATTACCTGAACCCCCATGATTTAATAGTTAAAATAGAAAAGGGATAAAAGATGGCACTTTGGGCTTGGGCAAAGAAATCGGCTCCAGCGTGCCAGGTGAAATGGTTAAGGCCTACCCATCAAATGGAACAAGTGGGCCCTCATCATGTTCTGCAGGCACTTCCTCTTCTGCTGTGGATTCTGCTGTTTTGGCAGGTTCCTTGGATTCGGCCCCAGGCTGGGGCTCCGTTTCAACCGGCGTTGCAACAGTTGGTGTTGGCTGCGGGCGCGGTGCGCGGTTTTTTAACTTTGATGCAAGGGAGGCTGCCTTTTTCAATCCCCAGAAAACAAGGCCTGCGGTTCCTGCCACCACTGCAACGACTCCATTAATTCCTGCAGTGATGGTATTTGAAAGGGCACAAGAGAGGGTTAACGCATTGGAGGGTTTGCCAGATTCTGTACTTTCTTTATTGGAAAGAAGATATGATAATCCGAAAAACCCTGCTGCCGCCAGCGCAAACCCGACACTGCTATCTTTGAGGTGAAAATCAAGAAGTTCATCCGCCCCCTTCTCAAGATTATATGAGGTATCCACTACTGCCTCTCTTATCGCCATTAGCCCTGCTGCAAAAGAAAGCCTTTGGGATTTGTCCCTGGCTGTCTTTCTCAAAAATGCAGATGCTGTCCAGATTCCTGCAACTATCAGTGCAGCATTGTTTGCATTGCCATAAAGGAATGTGGCGGAATCAGAGAGGAACCCGGGTACTCCCAGGATAAAGTCTGTGGCCCCTCCCATTACTCCTTTGCCAAATCCAACCCATGAGCGCGCATCCGGATTTTCAAGCCAGTTCTTCCCTGATAAATACGTAGCGGCAAATGCAGTAACAAGGAGGGCTCTTTTAATGAATTTTCCTGGGCTGTGAAGGATAAAACCTACTGAATTGGAAATCAGGTGCCTGAGTGGCTTTTCGCTGAAATCCTCCCTCTGCAAAGAAAGCCATGTGCTTATCGTTCCTGATGCTGATTCCTGCTGGGAATCTGCTGCATCTGCTGCAGGAAAATTAAATTGCGCTTCTTCCTCTATGGGTGGGGCAGCGCAATGCATTTGGGCTTCCGCTTGTGCTGGTGGTTGCAATGGTGCACCGCCTGGGGCCAGTGAATCCAGTTCCATTTGCATTAGAGAAAGTTCACTGGAAAGCCGTACAATCTCATTCTTTCGGGTAATTGTCTGCTGCGAAGCAGAATTTACTTCTTCCTCTGTAAGTGAGTTCTCCTGATCGTCTTGCCGCAAATCTAATTCCCTTTCTATTGAACTGATTTCGTCAAAGAGATTTGAGATTTCTGTTTCGTGCAAATGTATTTGCTCCCCAAGCTCAGCTGCCCTGTTTTGTTGTGGTGTTCCCTGAAAGTGCCTTGCCTGGGGCCTCAAAGGGGGCGTTTGTGGCCCATTTGGGTTTCTGGCTTTTTGTTTAGGGCCCGCAGTAATTGGAACAACTTTTGGACCCTGAGGGGGATTCTTGCCATTATTACCATCATTTTTACTAGTCATTGTAACACCAACATATATATTGTGATAATAAATGTTTAAAAAGGTTTGTAAGTGGGCTTAGTTAGGCTTAGTTTTTAAAGATTTTGAATGTAAATGTGAAATTACACATTTTGCGGCCGTAGTCTAGTGGTTATGATTCGAGATTGCCAATTTCGGGGCCCGGGTTCAATTCCCGGCGGCCGCATTTTTTCTTTACTCGTACGGCAATAGTTTTTCTGTTTTAAGCTTGGAAGAAAAAATGAGGCGTATTTGTCGGATCTTGAACGTGAGTTCAAAAGAAGAAACCAATAGATTTCTCAGAAGACAAATCTGAGCCGCATTTCACTTTTTACAGGGGTTTTACGCTACGCAAAAATCGTCAAAAAATAGCGTATTGCGCAGCTCTCTGTGTTTGATATGGAGGTTAGTATTCCTATAATCGGCTGCATCTCCAGTTTGAATGAATCAGTAGAGTTTTTATAGTTGCTCTGCAAATAGGAAAATGGGTGAATAAAATGGTTGCACCAAGAACGCCACCGGAATTCAGGTTACTTGATGATGTTGATATGACCTTTAATAAAGAAGAAGACCTTCTCAGCTTCGTTGAAAAACGGGTTAGTCAACTCAACCTGCGCTTAAATGATTTGGAGAAAATGCAATTCTCAGAAAACCTGGAAGAGTTCCAGGTGCATTGGGAAACGATACGGGACAATATTACCAAGCTCCAGAATATCATTAAGCAAAATTACGTCCATTTTGCGGGTGGGAAAGGCAAGATTTCCAACTGGGAAGAGATAGGGATGTATAGCATGACCATTCTGCTTCTCGAGAGGCTTACTGAAATCAAGGACACAAACACGGTTGGGGTTTAGTTTTTAAATAAAACCTCTTCTATTTATCTTTCGCTTTTTCTATTTGAAAAAGTACGCTGTTTTGCACTAGAGTAGCAAGAAAAATGGGTGGGATGGGGGGCAGAAAACAAAAAGGTCGGAGTAAAATGGAG
>DAOUYQ010000056.1 GCA_030666035.1 Microcaldota archaeon | reverse complement strand
GCTACTTGCACTGTTGTTGCTTAGTGTAAGCTTTGCATGGGACAATCCGGCGTGGCCGGAAGTCCTTGAAGCAAGGTATGATTACACTGCATGCAACGCTCAGTGGGCAAAGGATTTTGTAGAATTGAGGGAGGGCTGCGCAGATGAGGAAGGCGTCCCGATTTTCGATTCTTCGGATTACATCGAAGATATTGATGATAACCTTGCAGACCTCAAGAAGGCGGCTGAAGATGATGACCGGATTGAATTCGGCTTGACGTTGCTTGCCCTTGGACGTGATGGCCTTGAGCTTACCCGTGCAATAGTTGCGGATGCACTTGATAACAAGCCACCTGGCTTCTTTACTTGCGTGCAGGATGGGACTCCCCCGCTCAAGGAAGACCTTGAGGAATGCCGGGCAGGTGCGCTTGCCTCTGCAGAAACAGCGGCAACCCATTTCATGGAGTATGATCTTGAGCGTGCAGATGAGGTAATAGATGAGCTTGAAGAAGATGGGGTAGGCACCTCAGGAATGGAAGCGGTTGTGGAAGATGGAGAAGAGCTCCTTCTTGATATTCCTGCTGCATTTGAGGAAGATGACCCTGTAGAAGCAAGGAAAATCGGCTTGAGGCACTCCCGGCTTGTGAACCTTTTCCAGCTTGAGAGGATGTCCGCAATATGCGATTATGTGCTGCCTATAATGGAAGAAGAAGGCTTTGAGGAAGAACTCATTGAGGAAGTGGAAGGCCTGAATGGCGAAATCGAGGACCTGATAAGCGAATGCGAATATTCCGCAGAAGTTGAGGACAACAAGGACTATGCAAATGAGAACCTTGATTGCTGGGCAGACACCTGGGACATCTATGAGGACTTTGTTTCTCTTAAAGGTGAGATAGTGTTTGGTGGTTGAAATGAATTTCAAAATACTATTGCTCGCACTTGTTGCTTTCTCATTCCTGCTTGCAGGATGTGCAAAGAAAGGAGTTGAGCAGCCTCCGCTTGAAGAAGTAACAATTGAAGAATCCGGGGAAGCTGAAGATGAAGGTTTGCCCCAAGAAGGCCCTTCTTCAGCCCAAAAGCAGGAGCTTGCAAACTTCTTTGACATAGAAATAGATGAGCCTCCAGAAGACTTCGTATCGGATGAGAAAGCTCCGGGAGAAGAATAATCTTCTTCTTTTTTTTTCTTTTTTATTGATTGGAAATTCAATTGAATTTCCAAAGCGGACAAATTTGCAAAAATTTGTCCTTCTGGGTGTGAATTTTGGAATTGAAACTGAATAAAATAATCAACAAATACCAGGTACTGCTCCTAATAATATTCTTGGCTTCCTTCCTGCTCAAGCTCTATTTTGCAACCTGCTACCCCCTTATTGCAGGCATGGACGCAGGCTATTATGTAATCCATATCCAGGAGGTATTCCTTTATGGGTATCCCCAGGTAAGCGACCCCCCAATTGCCTTTTTCATAGGTGCACTCTTCACTTTTCTTGCAGGGGATTTATTCTTGGGCTTCAAGATTGCAATCTCCCTATTCTCTGCAGCAATATGCTTCCCTGTATATAAAATAGCAAAATACATAACCAAGGATAGGGTGATTGGGCTTTTTGCCGCGTTCCTTGCATCTTTTTCAGTTTCAAATATGTTCATAATGGGCGACCTTTTCAAGAACACGATTGGCCTGTTCTTCGGTGCGTGGTTTATTTACCTTCTGGTAAAATCAATTAAGGAAACAAACATGCGCAATGCATCGCTTGCAATAATTGCATTTTTCCTGATGCTCGCAACGCATTTTTCATCTTCAGCCTACCTCATTTTTTCAGTTACACCCTTCCTTGTCCTGCTTCCAGCCTATGACTACATAAAAGAGAAAAAAATCACAAAAGAGGCCAAAGTCTGCCTATTTATCATTGGGGGAATGGCACTTGCCGGAATACTCATCCTTCTTTTGAAGCCCGGGCTTTTGGGAGACTATAGTCTAGGCCCTGTAGGGCTAGAATACATGGATGATAGTGCCCCCGGAAGAGAGGGAATTAATCTTGAAATTTTCTCAACTTACAGCATCTTCTCCCTTTTGGTTTTCCTGGGAATTTATTCCTCATATAAAATTGACCCAAAATGGGCATTGCTTTTCATCCCCTGGCTGCTGATAAGCTTCCTGCTTACCCAGCCAATGCTAGTAGACAATAGCTGGATTTTCCGCTTTGAGCTAAACAGCTATATTCCAATTTCCATTCTTGCAGGATTGGGCATATTCTACTTCAGAAAAGAAAAATCCGCATTCTATGGGGTGATGCTTCTTATGGCCATGTATACACTTTACATGTTTGCCGAAGCCGGCACAGAGCGCACCCCCCTTATCACAATGGAAGAATACCAGGGGCTGCTCCTGTTTTCAGCGGCGCATCCGGATGCAGAAATCATTGGCCCTGTAGGGGGATTAGCCTATTGGGTGCAGGCCGCAGGGCTTGAAATAGTTGCGGATAAAACAATGCCTCCCCAGTCTTTGGATATATACATCATGCTTTCAGTGCAGCAAGAGCGCAAGCCCGGAGTCCCAATGCAAAAGTTCGGCGGCATTAGGCAAACAAGGTCAATTTCCAAAGAGGAATTGGATAGGATTCCCCACGATGAAATTGTTGCCAGGTTTGGAAATTACATAATAGCCAGGGCATCAGGCATGGATACGTTCCCAATGAAAGACAAACAGCCCCCGTTTCCGAAGCCTCCCCAAAAATTCCCTTAAATGCTTTCCAACCTATTCATTTTTAAGTTCTTTTTTTGCTAATATACCACGGTATTTTAATGGCAATAAAGCGGGCACTGATAAGTGTTTACAATAAAGATGGAATTGTTGAATTTGGGAAGTTTCTCTCTAAAGAGGGAGTGGGCATCGTGTCCAGCGGAGGCACATCCAAAGCCCTGAGGGCGGGGGGAGTCCAGACATTTGATGTTTCTGACCTTACCGGTTTCCCGGAAATGATGGGGGGAAGGATAAAAACCCTCCACCCAAAAGTCCATGGCGGGATACTTGCCAAGAGAAGCAAAAAAGAGCACATGAAACAGGCCCAGGACATGGGCATAAGCATGATTGACCTTGTTGCCGTAAATCTTTATCCATTCGAGCAGGTTACGGGCAAGCCAGACTGCACAATTGATGAGGCAGTTGAAAACATAGACATCGGGGGCCCCACTCTCCTGCGGGCAGCAGCAAAAAATTACCAGAATGTAATAGTTATCTCCAACCCGGAGAAATATCCCCAGGTAATGCAGGAAATTTCAGAAACCGGAGATGTTTCAGAAAAAACAAGAAAAATGCTTGCGCTTGAAACATTTAGCTATATTACCCATTATGATGCAGTAATCGAAGCATACCTGCGCTCTAAATTCCACCCGGAGGAAAAAACCCCCAATTACCTCAACCTTTCATTCAAAAAAATCCAGCACCTTAGATATGGGGAGAACCCGTCTCAGGGGAATGCGGCATTTTACACGGACCCCCAGTTTTCAGGGTGCTGTGTAGCTAATTCAAAACAGCTCCAGGGCAAGGAGCTTTCCTACAATAATATCCTGGATATCAATGCTGCATTTGCGCTTGTAAAGGAATTCAAAGAGCCAACAGTAGTAATTGTGAAGCACAACAATCCCTGTGGCGTTGCCACTAATAGGAACCTGCTAAAAGCATATACAACTGCCCTTTCCGTAGACCAGGACGCAGCATTTGGAGGAATTGTCTGCATTAACCGTAAGATGGAAGGAGATCTTGCAAAAGAGATAGTGACCAGGTTTTATGAAGTGGTTGTGGCCCCCTCTTTTTCTCCTGAAGCACTCAAAATCTTTTCCAGGAAGAAAAGGCTGCGTGCAATTGAAATGGGGGAATGCGAATTCCCGTTAAAGCGCCCTCCAATGATTTCGTACAGGAGCATATGCGGAGGGTTATTGACCCAGGATGTGGATATCTGGATGTACGAACCTGAAAAATTGAAGGCCGTCACCAAGCGCCAGCCCACTGAGCAGGAGATGAAGGACCTGCTTTATGCATGGACAATCTGCAAATATGTGAAATCCAATTCTATTGTGTATGCACGCAATAACCAGGCAATAGGGATAGGCGCGGGCCAGATGAAACGTGTGGATGCTGCCCGCCTTGCCGCAAATATTGCAGAAGCCCATGGTGAAACAGTAAAAGGCTCTGCTATGGCAAGTGATGCATTCTTCCCGTTCCGGGACGGAATTGATGCTGCAGCAGAGCGTGGCGTAACCTCTATAATCCAGCCAGGGGGCTCAATCCGGGACCAGGAAGTAATTGATGCTGCAAATGAGCATGGAATGGCCATGGTGTTTAGCGGAATGAGGCATTTCAGGCACTAGAATCTCAAAGCTCTTGTGCATATTTTTCTGCCAGAACAAGGTATTTTTTCATATTCCCCTTTCCTTCTCCAGTTGGGTTCTGTGCATAACCGAGTGCTGCAACCTTTGCCCGCACGTTTGCACGGTAGCATTTGTATAAACCAAGAAGCTTCTCCAATTCCGCATCTTCGGAAAGCTGGAGGTATTTTCCAACAAAAACATTCCCCAAATCTTTCCTTCCCCTCGCATCCAAATCCATTGCCATGAATGCAATCTCGCTTGCCACGTCTATGCATCTGAAGTCCTCATTGAATTCAATGCAGTCAAAAATATGTTTTTTCTTTCCCACAAAAATATTGCCCGAATGCAAGTCCCCATGGCATTCCTTTACCATTCCATCCGCCTGCCTGTTTCTGAGCAGCCCTTCATTTTTTTCTATAAATTCCGCAGATTTTTTCAAAATGAAATCTATTTTTTCCCCCATGCCGCATGCAGCTTCCACGACTCCCCTTACTGATGCCAAATCATCAATTTGCTCTTTGACCATTTCCGGGGAGTTGTACCTGGGGTCCTGTATGCTGGGGACAGCCTGGTGGAATTCTGCAATTTCTCCTGCAATTTCTTCCACATCTGCAACAGTTATTCCCCCGGTTTCCAAAACCTTATCCATGGTGTCCCCATTCTTCATCCTCCTCATTTTTACCGCATAATCCAGAGCATGGCCTTCCCCCTCAAATTTTACCCCTTTGCTTTCCTTAACCAGGGGAACAACCCCCACATATATCTCTGGGGAAAGCCGCTTGTTCAGCCGCACTTCTTCCTCACAGAATTCCCTCCTTTTTTCTTTTGTGGAGAAGTCCAGGAAGGAAAATTTCACTGGTTTTTTTACTTTGTAAACATACTCTCCTGCCAAAAACACCCAGGAAATATGCGTTTCTTTTAGTTCCACAGCATCTGCTTCTCCAGGATACGCATCCGGAGACATCAGCTCTTCTGGCCTCCACCCCGCCCGCTTTCCAAGATATTCCTGCACTTTTCCAGCCTGTTTTTCTATTGCCAGGGAGGTATCAACTTCAAGATAATCCCCTTCAATTTCTTCAAAGAGGCCCTTCACTTTCAGGTATATCCTGAAATTTGCTTCACTTTTACTATTGCCCAGCAGTGCCCGTTTTTCCATCCGCCCTTCAATAGCTTTTTCATCAAGCACGCATTTTACAAAAACCACATCAGCTTGGGCCCCCTCAGCCGCCATCCGCATTTCCCCGCGGGTTTTTTTCTTGTAAAATGTAGCATCGCAAACCACTGTTTTCCCTGCAGAAAGCAGGCGCTTGGCTTCCCCCACCAGGTTTCCATATACCTTATACTTCTCCTGCTCAGAATAAGTCCGCTCCTCGAGCATTTTCCTGCGGATTATGTCGCTGCTCAGGTATTCCGCCCCAAGCTCTGCAGAGATTACTTTGGCCAATGTGCTCTTTCCAACACCCGGAAGCCCACAAACAAGTATCAGCATGCACTATTCTTACGTCTTTAAGGAATATAAATATATGGGAAAATAGGAAAAATGCCGAACTGCTGAATTGCAGCCCATTTAAATCTTTTATGCCCTCAAGGTATCTGGGTGATATGGTGAAAAACAAAGCGTTGTTTCTGGTTTTTGGGATTATTGGGATAG
>DAOUYQ010000058.1 GCA_030666035.1 Microcaldota archaeon | reverse complement strand
CCAAAATAGTTGTGGCAGCTGCATTTATCGTGCTTTTTTCCCTGGGCCTTGCTTTCCAGGGTGCAGCACCCCAAACAATTATTATCTGTGCATTCAGTATCTTGCTGGGCTTTGCGCTTCCCGATATCGACCGCCTCTTTCGCCCTTTTTGGAAATACCTGCGCATTTTGATTCTGCTAATGGGCGCATTTCTTGTTGCATACACTTTCCTGATGGCCCCGACGATATGTTATTATCTTAATTTTGCTGCATGCAGCCTGCTGCTCCCGATAATTGTGGCAATCCTCCTGGCCTTCCTGGTCCTCTTTGATTTTATTAACCCCTCCAAGCCACCTTTCCACAGCCTGATTGCAATGGCATTTTCTACACTCATTTATTCACTCTGCCTTTCTTACCTTGGATATGTTGAAGTGAGCTTTTTGGCAGCAGGGGCCTTTGCAGCAGCATATACCCTGCATTATTTCCTGGAATCAGCCAATGTTGACCGCTCGAAGATATAAGCCCAGTTTTTGGATTTTGCAGCATTCTATATATTTATAAAGGTTACTTAGCACAATTTTCCTTACCAAATTTTAGGAACATATTTTTGGAGTGTGAAATTATGTCGAAAGTTAGCGGAGAAGTAATGTCGGAAGGTTCCAATAGGGTAATTGGAAGGGATGCAATGCGCATCAACATCGCAATCGGGTATGCAGTTGCAAACATCATCAAAACCACTCTTGGCCCAAAGGGAATGGACAAGATGCTTGTTTCTGAGCTTGGGGATATTGTAATTACAAATGACGGTGCAACTATCCTTGAGGAAATGAATGTGGACCACCCGGCAGCAAAATTAATGGTGGAAATCGCCAAAACCCAGGACAAGGAAGTCGGAGACGGCACAACAACTTCAGTAGTGCTTGCAGGAAACCTGCTCAAGCAGGGCGGGGACCTCCTGGACCAGTCAATCCACCCAACCACAATCATAAAAGGATATGAACTTGCTTCAAAGAAGGCGCATGAGCTTCTTGCCAAATATGGCAAGGATGTAGGCCCGCAAAACCTTGACATCCTTAAGCAGATTGCAGCTGTTTCCATGGGTTCCAAGGGAATTGGCAGCGCGGATGAGAAGCAGAAGATTTCTGAACTGGTTGTAAAGTCAATTTCCCAGGTTGCTGAAAAGAAAGATGATAAGGACTACATTGATACGGACCTTATAAAAGTCGAAAAGAAGACTGGGGGCGATGTAATGGACACTGAGCTCATAAACGGTGTTCTTGTTGACAAGGAAATCGTAAACCCAAACATGACAAAGATTGCAAAGGACGCAAAGGTTGCACTTATTGATGCGGCCCTTGAAATTGAAAAAACAGAAACCGATGCAAAAATTGAGATTACTTCCCCAGACCAGCTCGAGGCATTCCTTAAGCAGGAAGAGAAGATGCTTAAGGAGATGGTGGAGAAGATCAAGAATGCAGGCGCAAATGTGCTCTTCTGCCAAAAAGGAATTGACGACCTTGCACAGCACTATCTCGCAAAAGCGGGCATGATGGGAGTGCGCAGGGTAAAGAAGAGCGATATGGAAAAACTTGCACGGGCAACCGGTGCAAAAATCGTTTCCTCAATTTCTGAACTGGAAGCAGCAGACCTTGGAAGCGCAGGCCTTGTAGAAGAGAAGAAAGTTTCCGGGGAATCAATGGTGTTTGTGCGCAAATGCATGGACCCAAAATCCGTTACTATTCTCGTAAGGGGAGGAACAGACCACGTAGTTTCCGAAGTAGAGCGTGCAATCCGGGATGCCCTTGGCTCAGTTGCAAGCGCAATTGAAATGGGAAAATATGTAACCGGGGGCGGAAGCATTGAAATGGCCCTTGCAACCGCACTCAATGAATACGCAGTTGAAATCGGGGGCAGGGAACAGCTTGCAATCCAGGCATATGCCCAGGCAATTGAATCAATTCCTAAGACTCTTGCAGAAAATGCAGGAATGGATTCAATTGACGCACTTGTTGCCCTCAGAAATAAGCACAAGGATGGCAAGGGCCTCAATTACGGGGTAAATGTTTTCAAGGGCGAAATTTCAGACATGGAAGCTGAAGGGATAGTCGAGCCTGCAAAGGTAAAAACCCAAGCACTCTCTTCTGCTACTGAAACAACCCGCCTTATCCTGAGAATTGACGATATTATCGCATCCAAAGGAGGGCGGGGCGGCGGTCCCCCACCAGGAGGGCCTGGCGGCATGCCAATGGGCGAATATTAGCCCATAATTTTCTTTTTCTAGTCTCTCTTTTTCTTGTTGATTGAAAATTCTATCGAATTTCCAAAGTTGATTGAACTTCTTTCGAAGTTCAAAGCGGACAAAAATATCTTTTTGTCCCGGACAAAATTCTCATTTTGTCCTTTTGAGGAGTGTTATGTAACCATGGTTACAATTTACCCCCATCCAAACCCCTTTAAATTTATTATATCCACTAACTAGTGATGTTAAAAACCGAACTTGCAGGCGTAAAACTGCAAAATCCCACTGTTCTTGCTTCAGGAATCAGGGGGGTAACGGGCGCTTCTTTAGTGCATATGGCAAAAGAAGGCGCAGGGGCAGTCACAACAAAATCAATCAGCCTAAAAGAGCGAAAAGGCCACCCCAACCCGGTAATTCTTACTTTTGAAGCGGGAATAGTAAATGCAGTTGGCCTCTCAAACCCGGGTGCAGAAGAAGCCCTCCCAGAAATAGAATACGCAGTAAAAAATGCAAAAGTCCCGGTAATTGCCTCAATTTTTGCCTCCACAATCACTGAATTTGGAAAAGTAGCCGAAATTGTTTCAAAAGCAAACCCACAATTAATCGAAGTAAATATCTCCTGCCCAAACGTGGAAGATGAATTCGGCCGCCCCTTTGCCTGCGACCCAGGGATTTCCACAGTAGTAATCCAAAAAATAAAAAAAGTAACCAAAATCCCGGTATTTGCAAAACTCACCCCAAACACCGCAAGAATAGGGGAAATTGCAAAAGCAGCAGAAAAAGGAGGGGCAGACGGAATCACTGCAATAAACACAGTAGGCCCGGGAATGCTAATCAATATTGAAGCTGCAAAGCCAATCCTCTCAAACAAGGTAGGGGGAATCTCAGGCCCTGCAATAAAGCCAATAGCACTAAAATGTGTATACGAAATCCATAAATCAACATCGCTCCCAATTATTGGGACCGGAGGCGTAACTACAGGAAGGGATGCAGTGGAAATGATTATGGCCGGGGCAAGCGCAGTTGGAATTGCCAGCGGAGTCTATTACCGCGGGCCGGGAATATTCAAATCGGTCACAGAAGAAATCCAAAAGTTCATGGAAGCCGAAGGATATCGCTCCATAAAGGAAATGAGGGGAATTGCACATGAAGAATGATGAATTCATTGTTGCCAGGATAGAAGAGGCAATCCAGGAATCCAAAGACAGCAAGACCTTCATCCTCCCAAATGCCCTCAATTCCAGGCCAGGGCAATTTGTAATGCTCTGGCTCCCGGGAGCAGGAGAAAAACCAATCTCAATTTCAGGAGAAAAAAACGGAAAATTCAGCGTCACTGTTTGTGCAGTTGGTCCCGTTTCAAAAGCAATGTACAAATTAAAGAAGGGGGACAAGCTCGGCTTCCGCGGCCCATTTGGAACCCACTATACAATCCCAAAGGATTCCACTTCTATTGCGGTTGTGGGTGGGGGTTATGGCTCAGCCCCCCTTGCATACCTTAGTGAAGTTGCAATTGCACAAGGCAAAAAAGTATATTTTATAGAAGGCGCAAGGAACAAAGCCCGCCTCCTTTTTGCAGAGCGCATGAAAAAAGCAGGTGCCGAAGTCCTCCTCTCAACTGATGACGGAAGCGAAGGAATAAAGGGCTACTCCACCGATGTTCTAAAAAACCTCCTGAAAACGCATAAAATCGACAAGGTTTTTACCTGCGGCCCGGAAATAATGATGAAAAAAGTAGCCGAAATTTCGCAAAAGTTTAAAATTAAGTGCGAAATAAGCATGGAAAGGTATATGAAATGCGGAATCGGGCTATGCGGCCAGTGCGCAGTGGATGAGCTGGGAATATGCCTCTGCAAGGAAGGGCCCATCCTCCCCGGGGAAAAAGCACTCTCACTCAAGGAGTTTGGGAGCTACCGCAGAGACTCCACAGGAAAGAAGGTAGAATGGTGAATCCAATGGAAGAGTACGACACAATAATTATTGGGGCAGGGCCCGCAGGCCTCACCGCAGCAATTTACTCCTCACGCGAAGGGCAAAAAACACTCCTCCTGGATAAGGCAGTCCCGGGGGGCCAAATATACCTAAGCTCCATTGTTGAAAATTACCCCGGAGTAAAATCCACCAGTGGTGCAGCGCTTATTTCCACGATGGTTGGACAAGCCACGTCATTTGGAACAAAAATAAAGCAGTTTGAAGAAGTAAAAGAAGCCAATTTAAAAGAAAAAATAATCAAGACCGACAGAGGAGAATACAAATCAAAATCAATCATCATTGCAACCGGGAACCGCTGGAGAAAACTCAATGTCCCTGGGGAAGAAGAGCTTCTTGGCAAGGGGGTAAGCTATTGCGCTACCTGCGATGGCCCATTTTTCAAGAACCAGGAAGTTGCAGTAATCGGGGGCGGGGATTCTGCAATAGAAGAAGGACTCCACCTCACAAAATTTGCAAATAAAGTTTACATAATCCACAGGAGAAATGAGCTTCGCGCAAGCAAGCGCCTCCAGGACCTTGCATTCAGCAATCCAAAAATAGAATTTATATGGAATAGTGAAGTATCCAGCATAAACGGGAATGCGAATGTGGAATCCATCACCCTAAAAAACAATAACTCAAACGAAGAAACATCCTTGGCCCTCTCAGGGGCATTCATCTTTATCGGGATGCTCCCCAACAGCGAAATCTTCAAGGGCCAATTGGAAACCGATCCGCGCGGATACATCCTGACAGGCGAGTGGATGCAAACCAAGATTCCGGGCGTTTATGCTGCAGGGGATGTTAGACATTCCCCCCTGAAGCAGGTTACCACTGCAACTTCTGATGGCACAGTTTCGGCAGTAAGCGCCTCCAGGGGGCAGTTCTAGTAATGCATAGTTTCTCTTTCGAAGAACTTAATCAATGAACTAGCCGCTATTGGGAAAAATACGAAATACATTATTATATTGAACAATGGAACCATTAAACTCAGGACCACCATGCAATAGAGCACATAGACCAAAAGCGCTTTCACATGCGTATCCTTTATGAAATTCAGGGAAATGAGTATCGCGCTGAATGGCCTGACTCTTTTTTCTATATACGCAATAAATGAAAATAGAAACAGGAATTCGATTATGAATACCACAATCAACCCAAGTGCCACAAACACATATATTATCAGTTCATGCACACTTCCAAGGCCAAGGAAATAATAGAATAGTGCAAGCGGGGTAATGAAGAAACCCATAACTACTAATTTTACAATCTCAATCACGAAAAATTGCGGTGCATTCTTGAAAGCATAATTCATAAAGGAAACTACCCCAACCGATTCCCGGTGAAGTGCCCTAAAATATTCATTTACAAGCGCACCAGTATATCCTGATGCAAAAAACAAATTTATCAACAATAATACCGCTCCGGTTATGCCCACCACAATAAGCATTATTTCTGCACTGATTCCTATAGCAGTCAGGAGCAGGAAAGCCAGAAGCAAAATTCCTATTGAAGCCCCCACAGTTATAAGAAGGAAAATTGGATAAATGAATGTCGGCAGCATAAAAGACACGGGGTCCCGGGAAAACCCTTCAAAGGAGCTTTTTATTGCTTCTAACAACCAATCACCGTTTTTGCATTAGGCTCCAGTATTTAAAAGCTTTTTCCAGCTCTTTCTCTCTATGGATGAATTTCTTCTTTTTCTTGCAGAAAAGGGTGCATTGCAAAACCCGGTCCAGGCAACTACAAAATCGCTTGGCATTGCATTTTCCA
>DAOUYQ010000059.1 GCA_030666035.1 Microcaldota archaeon | reverse complement strand
AGTGTGGTTCCTTTGGATAAAGATGAAACTGTTAAGCGAAGGCCTTCAGAAAATTAAAAGAAAAATAAAAAAAGAAAGGTTTTAGGAGTTAAGTTTATCCGAATAGGTTTGCAAGGCCTTCAGCTGCCTGCTCTTCCTTTTTCTCTTCAGAAACTTCTTCTTCCTCTTCCTTCTTCTCTGCTGGTGCTGCCCCGCCTGCTGCTGGTGCTGCTGCGGCTGGCGCGGCTGCAACTGTTGCAACATTCTTGAGGAGGTCCTCGAAGTCTACTCCCTTCACTGCTTCTGCAAGCACCTTTGCCTTGGCATCATCTGCTTCGGTTCCGGCTGCCTTCATAACAGCTATAATTCCTTCCTGGGAAACATCTTTCCCTGCGCCGTGCAAAAGAAGCACTGCGTGCAAATATGGGTCTACTTTAGTCATGTTTATTCCTCTTTTTTGCCCTTGGATTTTTCCTTGGGCTCTTTTTCTTCAGCCTTTGGTTTTTCCTTGGGCTTTTCTTTGGCCTTTGGCTTTTCCTTGGGCTTTTCGGGTTTAGGTTCCTTGGCCTTCTTTTCCTTAGGCTTTTCTTCCTTTGGTTTTTCTTTGGGCTTTGGTTCCTCTTTCTTGGGTTCCTTGGGCTTTTCCTTGGCCTTTGGTTTCTCCTCAGCAGAAGCATCTGAGGGTTTTGGTTTTTCTTCGGGCTTGGATTCTTCCTTGGGCTTCTCTACTTCCTTTGGTTTCTCTTCTGCCTTTGCTTTATCTTTAGGTTCCTTGGGCTTTTCTTCAGCTTTGGGCTTTTCCTTGGCTTTTTCTTTTGCCTTTGGTTCTTCCTTTGGTTCTTCCTTTGGTTTCTCCTCTGCCTTCTCCTCTGCCTTAGGTTCCCCAGCCTTCTCTTTGGGCTTTGGTTCCCCAGCAGCAGGAGCTGGCTCCTCCAACTTGGCTGATTCAGGCTCAGCTGGTTTCAAGCCAGATAGAGCTAACCCGGACCGGATGGACTGGGCAAGAAGCTGCTCTATCGATTGTGGAGAGTAAACTATTCCATTTACACCTACGTTTGTTCCCTGGGTGAATGCCTGGGTGAGCAGGAGCGTAATGTTCTGCTCAGTTGGCACATCCGCATTCACCGAAAGGTTGAATGCATTTGTAAGGGATTCTACAAACTCTGGTGCAAGGGACTCTGCGGAAATATCCAGCAGTTCAGGTGCGTAAATGTATTCCCCATCATATGCAAGGAGAATGTTTACCTTTACCTTGAATGGCTTGAATCCGAGTGTCTGCAGGGCCTTTGCCTTCTCAAGTGTAATTTCGTCCCCTGCTTTTACAACAGTTGAATCCTTTACAATTGAAATCTTGGGTCCGCGAATCTGCGCATTAAGCCCGGCTGCCTTCAACTCTGAGAGTGCTGGCCCTGGGGCTAAATCGGTCTCCCCTGCGGGGACAATAATGTCTTGCGGTGCAATCTGCCCGGGTTTTGCAGCAACATCCATATTATTCTGCTTGAAGAACTGGTTTAGTTCATATGGGGTGGTCTTGGTGATTACCACTGCCGCAGGGTTTTCAAAGAGCTCAATTAACTCTTTGGGCTTTTTGGCGCCTTCAAGTGCACGCGTCATAACTGCGGATTTTGCAACCACTACCCTTGTGCCCTTTTCCCTGAGCTTTTTCCTCACATTCTGGAGAAGCCGGTCAGGAAGATTCCTCAAATCAATAATCACAATGTTTTGCGAGGCTGAGAAGTCCTTTTTGAATTCTTCTACCTGCGCTTTCTTTTTGGTAATTGCAGGCCGCTCGGCCTTTTCTTTCCTTTCTTCTGCCATTTCCTTCACCTCACATCACCTTTACCGTTTTGCCCATTGTGAGCTTTATGTAAGCGGATTTTATGCTTGAAGCACTTGTCTTGTTCTTGACTGCATCATATACTGCTTCAATATTTTCTGCAAGCTGCCTGGGCTCCATGTTTTCAGAGCCAACCAGCGTTTGCGCAACGGGCATGTATTTTCCCTTGGAAGTAAGCCTTACTGAGCGCTTTGCCGCATTAATTGCATTCTCAGGGTTTCCTACAAGCGGCTTGGGCATCTTGCCCCTTACTGCAAGGTACTGGCCAAAGTTCTTTGCAACCTGGCCAAGGAGGTTTGGCTGTGCAAGGAATACTGATTCAGAAACAAGCTTCTTGAGCTTGGGGGTATCCCCCTTGTATTGCGCAAGCTGACTTACAGAGAGAACCATGTCTGCGCCTGCTTTCTTGGCCGCATTTCCCATGTCTGCATCTGCAATAACTACTATTTTGGGCTCCTTTCCCCCTTTTCCATAGGGAAGGGCAACATCCAGGTTAAGCCTGTTCTCAGGTTTTGAGAAATCAATTCCGCGGAAATTCAGCACAAGTTCTACTGACTGTGTAAATTTCCTGCTTCCTTTTTCCTTTAACATCTCTTCGATGCCTTCCGCTAGTTTCTTTTTATCCATTTTCAATCCCTCCTGCTAATAAGCAGTGCTTACGGGCAGAAATTGACTGCACTCTACTAGTTGTATTATGGAAATATTTATAAATTACTCGTTAGGGAAGTTTAGATTAGAGAAAAGTCGGGAAGGGAAACCTGAGGAATGTGAATTTCATCTTAGGGAAAATGCAACTTTTAGCCAGAGGCTGCCCTTTGATTTTGAAATTGTACTTAAAAAGATGAAAAACAAAAAAACAGATGCGGAGCGATGGGCAGATACCCTAAAAAAAGTAGGTGTAGATACTGGAGCCTATCCTGAACTTGAAGAATTTGTTGGGGCTGAGAAAGAATTGAAAGGTGGAATGTTTCGCTAAATTTGTATTTTGGGGCCATTAAGTGATAAAAAGAAGCTTCCTGTCGCTTTTCCAGCTTAAACCACCAACAATAGCAACATTTATAAATAACATATAGTCTTAATATAAGTGGTGAGTATGATGGTGCACACATCTAAAACCAAACAAAAGGAAATACCTACTTCTAGACCTACCAGATTTAACTTTGCACGCAGATTTTTGGAAAGATTGCAAGAGAAAAGGGAACTAAACCAACAGGCGCGTAGCCATGGGATAAATATTATGGGCAGGAGAGCTGCAATGGGCAGGCTCGCCACATTCTTAGGAATTGGAGTAGTTACTGCATGTGCCCCTGCATTGGTTCATGCTGAACCTAAAGAACCAGTTAAAAACGAAGTTAACAAGGAAAGGAGAACTAGAGTACCTTGTAAGACATTTTCAGATCCTAATCTCTTTAAGCAATATCTCAGGAACGCAGAAGGCAAAGTGAAGGCATTTTCAGGATATGATATTCCAGTGAATATGGGGGTTTATGTCCTTACTCCTAGACGAGATAAAGATCTGTTTGGAAATGATATGGAAGGGGGGACAAATATTGAAGTAAAAGTTAAAATTACGGGAGAGACGCTCGGAACTTCTAGCTTTTCTACTCCAATTGAAAAATTGCGGTATATCGTTGACGACCAAGCAGCCGTACCTGCATTAGGACAAGTAGTTGCCATCCATGACAATAGGGATGTGGCAATGTATTTGGAAATAGAGGTTCTTGATGAAAAGGGCAATGTACTTCCAAAACATGTCCTTAGGGATATGGGAAGTGTGGGTCTCTCCGAGACCCGGGATCCCGTTCAAACAGCATATTCAACAGATGAAATAGGGACAGAAATAGCCATTGTGCCAAAAGGCCTCAGAAAGAGAGATGTAATAACTATTAGAGGTGTATATAAAGGGGGGAAAACAGATACTACATACATGATGTATCGCCCTGATCTTAAGAATGGCACTTGGTTGCCCCCAGGGGAACTAGTCAATTCAAGTTAGATTTTTTCCTTCAATTCTATTTATCTTATAAACTTACTCTGAGATAAACCATTTAAGTGATAACAATGGCAATAAAAACTGACAGTTCCCCAGAAGCTATGAAACCTCAAAAGGGAGAGATTGGCCCACAACAAGAAATGCAAATAGAACAGGTAAGAAAAACAATGCTTCATATCCTCCCCCCAAATCTTAGCAATGCAGAACAACAACAATATCTCATAGATAATTACCTCTCCCCACCAGTAGAAAACCAACCACTTCAATTCTCAGAAGAAGGACTAGCCAAACTAGAACAAGACTTAAGCACAAACCTAAACCCACAAATAGAAAACCCAAAACAACACATTCGAGCCATCTTGACTTCTGCACAAACCGTATTGGCAGGAGCTACGAAAGAGATAAGAAAAGAAGCAGCAAAAAACATTGCTGTTGCAATCCAAGTACTAACTCGTACAAAAGAGCAAGAAATTCCAAAACAACGAATTCAAAATATAACAGTATTCCAAGCTTCTTTTGAAGAATCAACTAGAAAACCCGAAAATCTGGAACTTGCCAAAGAAACACAGTTAAAGGGAAGATCGATAGCAGAAAATTCAGAGTATTATAATTTCATTATCGAAAAGAATGTTCCAAAATCCCTTGTAGATCCATTTTTCAATAAACGGGCAGATGAAGAACGAAAAATACTAGAAAATCCGGAGTTAACTGTCCGAGAAAAAGAAACTGCGATATATGATAGTAGGAAAAAGGCTACAAGAGAACTTCTGGGAGATCTTAAAAGAAAAGGATATGAAGTAGAAGAACTCTTTGAAAAATCTGACCTCTATGTTCATATGGCGAATGTTGGTTCAAAAGTACTGGAACATGATCCGGGAAACTATGGAGCTGCTGTAGCTGCTGATAATCGAAGTGAGCTTAAGGCCGTTCTGGAGAATTCCAATCTAGGATTTATCTCGTTATCCCCTATATTTTCGATGGATAATATCTTAGATGTAGAATCAGACGTTGGAGCAGAAGCTGCAGCAACCGCACAAATGATGCGGGATATTGAGGATATGGCAAGGGAAGATCAAGAGCGGCAAGAAGAAATGGAGGACCAATTAGAAGCCCTAAAAGACGAAGCAGAAGAGAAAGAAGGAAAAGAAACCAAAGAAGAAAAGAAAACTGCAATTGAAGAAATAATGGAGCAGATGGAGCACGTAGGCGAACTCAAAAGCGGCCCAAAGGAAGTCCCTCCGGGAAGCGGAACGATGCTTGGCCCATTCTACAGGAATCCAATGGAAGTAGTAAAACAAAACAATGCAAAGTTCACCCCGCAAGTCCTGGAGGCGCTGGCAGCAAAGAACTTTGATGAAGCAGCATTTATTGCAAAGAACGGGGATGTGGATTTCAGCAGCCCGGAAACTCCGGAAGCAATTGTAATAAGTTACTTGAGGGACTCAGAAAACACAGAAAAAAGGGAAGCGTTTGTGGAAGTGTTAAAGGAGCCGGACAATGTTGCAGTAAGGGCAGCCCTCTACGAGGCGCTTGCAAAGACGGCAGTGGAAATAAGCAGCGCATAATGTGCCTGGGTGCTGCACGCATTCCAAAGGAGGATGAAACAGATGGGCATAGATATACAGGGGCTTTCCGCAGGAAAAGCATAATTATTAATTCTTTGTTGCATGAGAATGTGTTATGAAATCCACATACATTATGATTGGGCTTCTGTTTCTTATGGGCTTTTCTTTTGCCGGAGGCATCTTTGATGTTATCTTTGGGTCTTCGGAAACCATGGAAGCAGAAGCAGTTCCTGAAATCCAGAGCGAAGAAACTGCGGGGATTGAACCCATTATTAATGCTCCGGGGGTAGGTGAAACTCCTGTATCAACTGGGGATGAATTGGAGCAGATAATTTCCCTTCTTGAGGAACTAATTGGAAGCGTTTCCCAGATTGCAGCAAACACTGCACCTGCAGGGGAAACTATTGAAACGGGTAACATTGTGCTCTTTGACAATAATGGGAACTGGGACTACCGCACCAACCAGGGGACAAACGTGGTTGCACTTCCTGCCGGGAAATGCGAGGTCGCACTCTACGGAGGGCATGCAACTGAAACAGAGTTTT
>DAOUYQ010000157.1 GCA_030666035.1 Microcaldota archaeon | reverse complement strand
GGGCTGCAGCAATTGTCTGCTTCCATTTGCCCCTGCTCTTCCCGGGATACCATCCTGCAAAGAAAAGCACTGCTGCCCATACTAGTAGCTGAATAATGGCACTGTCTGCAACAAACAGTTTAATTGCATTGTTCCCAATCTGGGCTATTGTGCTCCATGCTGCGCCCGCAGCCTCCATGTCCGCCATGTTTGCAAGCGCAGGGGCAATTCCCCCCCCTATTCCACCAAGGGAAAGAGCGGGCTTCCGGAGCTGGAGGTATTCTATTCCCGGGCTGTAGTTGTCCAGGTTTAGCGGGAAAAATGCTGAGTTCGGGACAAGCCAGACAGAGGAAAGAAGTAGTATCATGAAAACCGCAGGAACAGCAATTAGTATGCTTTTTGCAGAGCCAAAATGGAAGGCTCCGAGGACCATGAACAAGTACACAAATCCGCTGAAAAGGGAAAGCGGGAATACTGCAAAAGGAAGAAGGATAATTATTTCAAGTAATGCGATTTCCCCCCAATTCTCAAACATTTCAAAAAAGATTACTGCGAGAAGGAGGAGCCCTACCCACCCAAATATGGGCGATTGGTACGAAAGTGCAGGAAGCACTAAAATGAAGCCCAGTGCTATTCCAAGCGGGGGGCTCTTGTATGCAACTGCCCCGCATGCAAGCGCAAGGATAAAGGCAACCGGAAGTGGGTAGAACGGGATTGAGGCCAAAAGGGCAAGTGAGCCGAGGAATACGAGAATAAATGCCCAGATTCCTTCGCTTTTTTGGGCCATTTTAAAGTATGCTTTTACCTTCTGACCCATTACCGAACTTCCCACTATTGATTTAGTTCCTGGTCCCTGCTGGGTCTGCATGGAGAGAATACAGCAAAAAAGCTTATTAATCAATCCTCTTTGTGAATTTTTCTAAGTTTGCCATGCACTTGTTGAGCATATCTTTTGAAACCATGAGAGTATCATAATTCCCTTTTCAATTCGTTTAGGATTGGAACATCCAGCTTGTGCATTTTCCTGAATGATTCCAGACGGTTGACGAATATGGCAGTTAGTTCTTTGGATGATTTTTGAGACTTGAGCTCTTGTTTAGCCTCATGGTATCAAATTAGATAACTGAATAATTGTAAATTTATGTTTTTTGATACTATCGGTTAAGCTTTCGTTAATCCTGGGGCTCCTGGCATGCCCATGCATGCATCATACTTTCGCTTTCATGAACTTCTCAAGCTTGCCCATTGCAAGCTCAAGTGTTTCCTCATCAGGGAGCAGGGTGGTGCGGAAATAAAGCTCTTCGGGGTGGTTCTTGTAGAATGCGGAAACGGGCACAACCAGCACGCCTTCTTCCCGCAGGAGGCTATAAACAAATTCCCAGTCCGTTCCCTTATACCCCTCTACTTTTACGAATCCATACGCTGCGGCCTTTGGGGCGCAAACAGAAAGGCCCGGAATCTCCCCAATCCTTTTGCATACAATATCACGCCTTTTCCTGAGTTTTTCAAGTTTGGGCTTAAGGAAACCCAAGCCTGCTTTGTATCCGGCAAGCGCTCCGCGCTGGAACTCCCAGTTTACTGAAAGGCGCTGGTTGCACATCCTGGTAAATGCGTCCCGGAACTCCCCCTGAACATCATTGTGGATTGCAGTATACCCAATCCTTGCGCCTGGATAGAAGTAATTCTTGGAAAGGCTGTTTCCTGAGAATACCGGCACATCCTTTGCAACATCCTTCATCTTGTGCATTTCCACATCATCCAGCAGGATATGGTCATATACCTCATCTGCAAGAACCACCAAATCATTCTCTGCAGCAATGCCTGCAATTTCCTGGAGGACTTTAAGCGGGTAGACCGCACCCGTGGGGTTGTTTGGGTTTATTACAACAATTCCCTTGGTTTTTTCATTTATTCTTTTGCGTATGTCATCCGGCTCAGGCACCCAATTCTCATCACAATCATAATAGAGCGCTTCTGCGCCCAGGACATCAACTTTTGTAGGGTAAAGCGGGTAAGTTGGGTTTGGGAGCAAAATTGAATCTCCTTCATCAAGCAGGATCCTTGTTCCAAAATCCACCCCCTCTGAGAGACCGGCAGTTATGAAAACGTGGTTTGGGGAGCACCCCTCAATTTTTCCAATTTCCGCCCTGAGCTCATCATCACCAATAGAAAACGCATAGCCTTTATAGGGCCCATCCAGTGCTTCTTTTACTCCATCCACGATGGCCTGCGGAGGGGAAAAATCATATTTGCAGGGGTCGCCAATATTGAGGTAGATTACCTTTTTGCCTTTGGCTTCTTCTTTCTTGGCTTCCAGGACTACATCCCTTATCGCGTACTTTACCAGCGAACTTGCATTTGAAGGTTTCATAAAAAAGCGTTTTGATTAGGAACTTTTTTATATTCTTGGATTATTTTTACGTCAAAATGATTATTCTACTTTCATTTCCACGCTTTGGGGTACCCCGTTTAAGATTATTGTTTTGCGTATCAGGATTGCATTCTCCCCTGGAAGGCGGTTTCCTGCAGCTGCCTGGATGGGCGTATAAAATGCAATATCCAGCGAAGTTTCGCAGTTGATTTCCTCAAGCAGGGGATTGAGGCACTCTGCCATTTCCCCCTCCGGATTCAGGGAAGGGACACTCTGGTTGAAGCATCCTTTCAGGTATGCAATTCTCCAGATATCTTCTGCAAGCTGGTATTTGTAAAATTGGGGCTCTGATTGCGGCACCTGGATTAAGGAAATTGAAGCAAAGGAAAGCAAAACCAAGAGCGAAATAATTGCTTCAATTGTCTTCATTCACTCGCCACACAGGTATAATTTTCTTAACTCCCCTTTG
>DAOUYQ010000078.1 GCA_030666035.1 Microcaldota archaeon | reverse complement strand
AGAAAGAGGAGCGTGCCCCCCAAAAGAAGGCAGAAGAAAAGGCTCGGGCCCCTGAGGAAAAGGCTGGAGAAAAAATTGCGGCTCCGGGGGCACCCCGCGGGGCAGAAAAATTAGGCGATGTGGAAGCGAAGCAGGAAGAGGCTAAACCCAGGGAAGAAAAGAAGGAGTAAAAATGGCATATCGGAGAGCCGGATATTTTGGCAACCCGTTTATCGGGCTGTTTTTTTGCACAAACAATAAGCACACGCTATTTCCAATAGATACAAAAGAAAGCCTTAGGGAAGAGATATGCTCCGGCCTTGGAACCGAAGCTGTCATTGTCAATGTGCAGGGATACAATCTTGATGGTGTTTATGTGGCGATGAATGCAAATGGAATGGTATTGCCCTCCATGGTTTCTGATGAAGAAAAAAAGTTTCTGGAAAAGGAAACCGGGCTTTCGGTTTATGTTTCAGGCGAGAAAATGAATGCAAATGGAAACAATATTGCACTAAATGACATGGGTGGGCTTATAAATCCAAATATTGGGGAAAGAGAAAGAATTGCAATGGAAGAATGCCTGGGAATTGAACTTGTGCCATTCACAGTTGCAGGGTTCAGCACGATGGGCTCCTTGTGTGTTGCAAACAACAAGGGATTCCTGACCCATTATTCTGCAAGCGAGAGGGAGATTGCGGAGATGGGGGAAGTATTAAGGGTAAAGGGGCTGCCCGGCTCGATAAATATGGGGACCGGGTTTATCGGAATAGGGCTCCTGGCAACTGATGAGGGATATTATGCGGGGGAAGCAACCAGCTCCTTTGAGCTCGGAAGAGTTGAAGAGGCACTGGATATGGTTAAATAATTGGGTGATATGATGAAATTTAGGATAAGTGGAGAAATGAAGATTGGCTCTGGGCAACGGGTGTTCACCAAAGAAGTGGAAGCCAATACGGAGAATCATGCAAAAGAGCTCCTGTATTCCCTTCTGGGCTCCCAGAATGGGATTAAGCGGAGCAATATTAGGATTAAGAAAACATCAAAGGTGGAATAATGAAACAGGAAGAGATTCTTGCAGCTGCAAGGCTTTACAGCCAGCAGAAACAGGTAGTGGAAAGGGAGCTTGAGAAGCTCATGATGTCCTTGATGGAACTCAATAACTCGGTTCTTACCATGAAAGAGTTGGAAGATGGGGACGGGCTTGTTCCCATTGGGGGCGGGGCTTTTGTAAAAGCAACGCTGAAAGGGGATAATGTCCTTATTCCTATTGGTGCGGGATACATGAAGGATTACAGCATAAAGGAAGCATCTGGTGAGATAGGCAAAAGAGTCAAGCTTACTGAAAATGCAATCAAAAAGATGAGGGACGAGCTTGGGAAAATAGATAAGGAAATGTTCACTCTCGAAGGAGAGTTCAGGAAGCTGCAGCAAGGGTGAGCTTCCGGTGTTTGACCTTCTCAAGAAGAAGATTTCTGGTTTTGTAGATAAACTTGGGGGGAAGGAGAAAGAGCCTGCCCCTGAAAAGAAGGCAGGAGAAAAGGCTCGGGCCACTGAGGGAAAGCCTGGAAAAAAAGCAGGGCCCATAAAAGAGAAAGAGGTTCTTCCGGCAGGGCCCATGGAAGTTGAAGAAATCTGGCCTGAAGAAAAAAAGCGGGAGGTTCCGAAGAAAAGGATGGAGCCTCTTGAAGCGAAAAAAGAAACGCCTAAAGAAGAGAGGGCTCCGGAAAAGAGAATTGAGGAGAAACCCAAAAAAGAAGCTGTTGGGGCAGAAAAGAGGGGACCCAAACCGGAAGAAGCTCCAGAAGAAAAAAAGAAGGTTGAAGAAAAAGCTCCCGAAAAAGGGAAGGTTGGGGAGAAAGCCCCTGAAAAAAAGAAAGGGGGTTTGTTTGAGAGGATACTTGGGCCAAAAAAAGAGAAGAAAAAAGTTCCGGAAGAAAGACCTGAAGAAGAACCCATTGAAATTGAAAAGGAACCTCCGGTAAAAAAGGAGGAGGAAATAACACATCCGGAAGTTCCTGGAAAAGAAAGGGAAAAACCCCTGGAAAAAGAGGCAGGGAAGGCAGAACGTGCAAAAAAGAAAGAAGAGGAGCTCAGGAAAAAGGTAAAAAAAGGGCTCCTTGCCTCAGTGGCGGAAACAATTACTGGGGAAAGTAAAATTAAAGAAGAGGAGATTGGGGAACTGTTGGATGAATTAGAGCTTGGGATGCTTGAGAGTGATGTTGCGCTTTCTGTTGCAGAAGAGATTAAGGAGGAGCTCAGAAAAAGGATAATCGGCTCAAAAGTAAAGCGGGGGCAGACGGCCATCTTTGTAAAGGACAGCCTCAGTGAGATATTATTGAAGATGTTTGAGGAAACGCCTGGGTTTGACATGGCTGAAAAAATAAGCGGGAAGGAAAAACCGTGCAGGGTTATGGTTGTGGGGCCAAATGGGGCAGGGAAAACTACAACAATTGCAAAAATAGTTATGCTTTTGCAGAACAATGGGCAGAGTGTATGCGTTGCTGCATCAGATACATTCAGGGCAGCAGCAGTAGAGCAGCTCGTGTACCATGGAAATAAGCTTGGGGTAAAGGTGGTGCATGGGGCATATGGTTCAGACCCGACATCGATTGCATTTGATGCGGTCAATTATGCAAAAGCAAACAATCTGGATGTTGTTCTTATAGATACTGCTGGCCGGCAGGAAACAAACACAAATCTCCTGAATCAGCTTAAGAAGATGGACAGGATAATCAAGCCGGATTTCAAGATATATGTTGGGGAAAGCATTGCAGGAAATGCAGTTGTGGAGCAGATTTCCAGGTTCAATGGGGATATTGGGCTGGATGGGGTGATACTCACAAAACTGGACTGTGATGCAAAGGGGGGAACAGTTATTTCGGTCTCCCGCGTAGCCAAGCTTCCGATACTTTATGTTGGAATTGGGCAGGGGTATGGGGACCTAAAGCCATTTGTGGCCAAAGAAATCGTGGAGGAGATTCTTTCTTGATGCCTAAAAAAGTGCTTCTTGATACTAATTTCCTTTTGGTGCCCTACCAATTCAGGATTGATATTTTTGAGGAAATTGGGGAGCTAATTGACGGCCCCCATTCGTTTATCCTTCCTAGCGGGGTTATGGGGGAGCTGGAAAAACTCTCAAAAGGCAAAGGAAAGGAGGGGGCTGCAGCCAGGTTTGCCCTGAAATTGTTGGGGGCCAGGAAACCGGCAGAGGTTAAAAGCAGCGGCAATGTGGATGATTGGATAGTTGAATATGCAAGGGGGAGCGGAATAGTTGTTGCTACAAATGACCGCCGTTTAAGGGGTAGGTTAAAAAAGAATCGCGTAAAAGTAATATCAGTCTGCTCCAGGTCAAGGCTGGGGGTTGTGTGATGGATATACTCGGATGGATACTCATAGGGGTTTTTGCATTCTTTGCATTCTTAGTATTAATTCTTGTGATTTACTTCGTGTGGAAACGGGGCGCGGGCTCGGTGAAATTCAAAAAGCGGATAATGGATGGAAAGAGCATGGTCATTGTACAGCCATTTGTAAACCTAAAGAGGGTGATGGTGCAGGACAAGGCAGGGGGGCAGAATCTTGTTTTTGTAAGGGAGAACGTATCTTCGGGGGAGAAAATTTATTTTGAATACCCTGCTTCAAATACGCCTGCACGGCTTACGACTGAGGGGGAAGCAAATGTCACTATTGAATCGAAGCCGTGAGCTTTTTGCTTAGCTCGATAATTTCCTCTTTTGAAAGCTCACGTGCACGCTTTTTTGGGAGTTCTGTCTTGGTTTCGATTCCTCCGTGCTTTAGTGCATTTCTTATCATTTGGTTTTTGTGCTGGAAGATTATGCGGATAAATTCTTCTAATTCCTTATCCATTTCAAAATCCTTTCTTTTGAGGAGGATTATTGCCGAATCTACTTTTGGGGCTGGAGTGAATGCACCCTTCTTTACCCGTTTTATTAGCTTGGTGTTGAAAAGGAGCTGGGAAGTTACGGAGAGGCGGCCATATTCACTTGTTTTGGGTTTTGCAACCATCCTCTTTGCGAATTCCAGCTGGACCATTAGAACTGCATACTGGAAGTTCATTTTTGCAAGGGAAAAAATTATTGGGGAGGAAATATAATAGGGAAGATTGCCTATTATTACATCTACTGAGAATGGGGGCTGCTTAAGGAAATCCCCTTCAATTACAGTTATTTTGTTTTCGAATTTGGTGCGCAGGTGCCCGGCCCAGCGGGAATCCTTCTCCACAACAGTAAGTGATTTGGGCTCTTTTTCGAGCAGCTTCCCTGTAAGGCGGCCATCCCCGGGGCCGATTTCAAGCACGCTTTTGCCTTTGGGGTTTGCAAGGGTTGCTTCGAATTCAAGGATGCCTTGGCTATTGAGGAAATGCTGGCCAAGGGACTTGTTGAGCTTCATTTAAGGATATTCCTCCTTCTTTCCTTCGATTATCAGGAGGGCATCTATCAGGCCATATGCATAATCAGAGCAACCAAAGGAGCTAAATGATTCCCCTTTCTCAAAATAGTGGCGTGAATCTTTTGCGTATTGGGAGGCAAGCTGGAAGATTTTTGGGTATTTTTCATTAAGGCCAAGGGTTTTGGCATCCTTGAGGCGAGCCTCCAGTTTTTCCAGGCTCCTGCGTGCTCTCTCGTCTTGCATGGGGGTATTGTGGTCGGAAAAACTTATATTTGCGTACTGGGGGAGTTT
>DAOUYQ010000002.1 GCA_030666035.1 Microcaldota archaeon | reverse complement strand
CGCCCTAATCTGAGAAACCGTTGGTTTCTTCTCTTGAAACCTTCGTTTCAAGAAGGACGGGGGCTTCCACTTTTACATTTTCAGAATAAAAATTATCATCGGCGGCTAAACTAGCCAAAGACTCCGCCAATATTGCCCAGCTTTGCAAAGTTTTATAAATAGTAACATGATACTAGTAATATGATACTATGTTTGTAGATAGAAAACCAGAACTGTCTGCCCTGGATAAAGCTTACCAGTCTAAACGGGCAGAATTCTTTATTATTTTTGGAAGGAGGAGAATAGGGAAAACCTCGTTAATTAAAGAATTTGCCAAAGGGAAAAAATATTTCTACTTCCTGGCAAAAAAGCAGAAAATATCACTGGAAATTGAAAGATTGGTGGGGCGCATAGCAGAAGAATTGGGGATATTTATCAAATCCAGGGGGAACTTAGAGTCAGTATTTAGGGAATTGGCGGAGAAATTAGGCCCGGAAGAAAAAACAATACTCGTAATTGATGAATTCACTTACTGGGTCGAAGCGGATAAATCAGTGCTCTCTGAATTCCAGGTGATATGGGATGAGATTCTAAGTGAAAAAAATGTTTTTCTGATACTCTCTGGCTCAGCCATGTCTGTAATGGAGAATGAAGTTATGGGTGCAAAAAGCCCCCTGCATGGAAGGAGAACGGGCCAGATTCACCTGCACCAGCTTCCAATCTCAGCATTAAGGAAGTTCCTTCCATCATATTCTTTTGTTGACATAATAAAAGTATACGGAGTAACGGGGGGGATTCCATATTATATACAGGAGTTTTCGGATAAATTGAGCTTTAAGGAAAACTTATTGGGTACTGTTTTCAACAAATCCAATATTCTCAGCATGGAAGCAGAAATTCTCCTGCGTGAAGAATTGAGGGAAATCCATACATACTTTGCAATCCTGCTCGCAATCTTAGAGGGTGCAACCAAAACAGCTGAAATCAGTTCAAAGAGCCAGGTGGATATGGGCAATATAAATAAGTATCTCCGGGTACTCATGCAATTGAGGCTTATTGAGAAAGAATATCCCATAACTGAAGTTGCCAAATCCAAGAATTTTGTGTATCGGATAAAAGACAATTACATGAGGTTCTGGCTCAAATACTATTACTATAATGAGGGGGCCATAGAAGAGAATGCCAAGGGAGTTGTGGAATCTGTACTCGCCGACTATAATAATTATTATATTGGAAGATACATCTTTGAAGAAATTTGCAGGAGTGCGCTTTTGAGGGCGATGGGGGATGGTTGCCCAAGAATTGGTGGGTGGTGGTCCAAAGATACGGAAATAGATATTGTTGCGCTTGATGAGCAAAAGGACAGGATACTTTTTGGAGAATGCAAATGGAGGAAAAAGAAAATTTCTGTTTCGGATATTTTGGCTTTGTTTGAAAAATCTGCAATGGTCAAATGGAGGCAGGGGAAAAGAAAGGAATCTTTTGCATTCTTTGCTAAGAGTGGGTTTGAAAAGAATGTTGGGGAATTTGCAAAAGGAAAGAAGATTATGTTTTTCGACCTGGGGAAAATTGAAAAGGCAGTCTGCAGAAAATAAGTTGGCCAATCTGTTCTGTGGATTTATGCTTATCTAATTGATGTGGGCATCTGGGGAGAAATTTGCTGAAATGCCCCGCAGTCCACTTACCTGGGCTTATACTTCCCCCACTTCCCAAGCGCCCTCTTTAATTCTATATTTTTCTTTGCTTTTTCTGTGAGAGTTTCCCCTGCCATCACTGCATCTATTGCCTGCATTGTTGCAGCTGCACCTGCACGGGTCCCATCGGGGTGGCCATGAATTCCCCCGGAAACCAGCAGAATAAACTCATTTCCATAAATCTTCATAACTTCAGGAACCAGGCCGGGGTGCAGCCCCCCTGAAGATGCAGGAAATGCAGTTTTAATTGAGCCCCAATCCTGCTCCAGGAGCATATGTTTTCGTGGCTTTACTTTCTTTTCCCTTAGAGTATCTGCAATGGAGAGAAGCTCTTCTTTTGAACCTACCAGTTTTCCTACCCCGGTTCCGGAATGGATTTGGTTAACCCCTATCATGCGCATCATTTTTGCAAGGAACTGCATGCTTATTCCATGCTTTGCATTTCGGGTAAATGAAGCGTGCATTGCACGGTGTGCGTGGATTGCTAAACCTAAATCCCCACAGTAATCCCTTAAAGTCTGGACCGCAGCAGTTCCGGTAACCACCACATCAATCATTACGTAGTTCCAGCCATAATCCGCTACAATTTTGGCGCGCCTTTTCATTTCTTCGGTCTCTGCAGTGATGTTGAAGAATGCGGACTTGGCCTCTCCGGTTTCTTTCTCTGCTTTGTCCCTAAGGCGAGTCATTATTTTGACACGCTCATCAAAGCGGTTGAATTTGAGTGAGGTGAGGTTCTCATCATCTTTTACAAAGTCGAATCCGCCCATCCAGGTTTCATAGCCAATTGCTGCATGCTCCCTCGCAGTAAAGCCGATTTTGGGTTTCACTACGGCTCCGGTGAGTGGGCGCGATTTAACCCGCATCATTTTGCGGATTCCCTGCATTCCATACTGCGGGCCCTTGAAGTATTTTATGTAGTTCTGGGGAAGGGTTGCATCAATTAACCTAAGGTTTTTTACGCCCTTCATCCCGAATATATTTCCTGCAATTCCAGAAAGGAGCTGGCATGCGTTTCCATTTTCCCAGAGACCAGAGGGATATGCAATTTTTACATAATTTCCATCAATTTTGAACGCGGTTGCCTGGAGCTTCTTCATTCTTGGAGGAAGCTTTGTAAGCGTTGTCCAGGTTCCAGTGGAACTCTCTGATGCGATTCTTCCAATTGCTTCTTTTTTGCTCATACCTGCAGCAGGCTCAAAGTAAAATAGAACAACTATCTCGTCTTTTGAAGGCTTGTATCCCAAATCCACAAACTTGTCATACCAATCAATTTTAGCCATAAGAAAAACAAAACAGGCAAGCTATATAAAATTAATGTGCGGTGGAGCTTTCTTCAGTGCATCGCCTAGCCAATAGTTTTACAAGTATAGGGCCAAAGAACGTTGTAGCAATGCTTAGTACAATCATCGCGGTAATCAGGTTTTCATCTATTACACCCATTTCAAGCCCCACAAATGCAACTGCAAGCGTTGTGCTCAACTGGGGAATTGTTGCAACTCCGGCAAGAATGCTTTCCCTTGAAGTGAAGCCGTTCAGTTTTCCAGCAACCCATCCGCTAATGAATTTAGAAAGCACGGAAACACAGACTACTGCTGCAATAAGTGCAAGTGCTGTGCCTCCACTAAATAGGACCCCCACATCCATTTGCGAACCGATTATTATGAAAAATATCGGGATGAAAAGGCCATAACTCAAAGCATGGATTTTCTTAAGAAGAATTTTGTTTTTAATGGAGTCTGAGAGGACAAGGCCGGCAAAGAAACCTGCGATTATTGCGTGCATTCCAAGCAGGTCAAAGAAAACAACTGTCCCAATTAGCACTACAAGGATGAACCTTACTTCCTCTTCAAAAGCACTCTTGTTGCCATGGATAGTGCGGAAGTATTCCCTTGCCTTTGGGATAAGCAGGCGAAGTGCATAGAGGGAAATGAAAACGATTATATAGAAGAGATAGAGGGGAATTTCGGTTGTCGGAGTTAGCACCTGGAGAAAAACTGAGAATAAAAGCAAGCTAAAAATATCCTCTAGTATTGCACCGGAAACAATGAGCTTGCCAACCCTTAGCTTCATCAGCCCCTGGGATTCCATTACAGGTATAATAACTGCAATTGAGGAAGAAACAAAAATTATTCCAAGGAGAAAGGAGCCTACAAAATCATATCCAAAATATGATGCAATGAAGAATCCTGCTGCGAATGGAAAGATGCCATTTATTGCTGAGAATTTCGATGCGCTCCCAATCATTTTCCTGAAACTTGAGAACTTGATTTCAAGCCCTGCCATGAACATAAGAAAAACAAGGCCGATTGTGCCCAGAAAATCTATTGTTGGGTCCACTATGAGGATATCGAGCCCAAATGGGCCAATGACTATTCCGGCAAGAATCAACCCTACCACATAAGGAAGGTGGAACTGCTTAAAGAGTTCTGAGAGGAAAAGCCCTGCAGAAATCAATATGAGGAATGAGAGCAGCTCTGCCATGTTCAACAATCTTGGGTTTTATTTATAAAGATACTTATGCCAAATCCTGAACATGCTTTTATGGATACTGGGAGCGGCGATAGTTGATGCGCTTCTGGGCTTTGTAGGCGTGTTCTCGCTTTGGTTCAGCAAAAAGAACCTGGATAGCATCATCCACGTTCTCGTAGCATTTGCTGCGGGAAGCCTTCTTGGGGGGGCATTTTTCCACCTTCTCCCGAAATCAATGGAAGAAATTGATGCCTGGACAGCAATGGCCCTTGCCCTCGCAGGGTTTGTTCTCTTTATGATAGTGGAATCATTCTTCCACTGGCACAGGTGCAAGGAATGCAAAATACATCCATTTTCGTATATGATGATAGTGGGAGACGGAATACATAATTTCCTTGGTGGAATTATTCTTGCTGCCAGTTTCATTGTGAGTATCCCATTGGGAATCGCTACGACTATAGCAATACTGGCACACGAGGTACCTCAGCAATTGGGCATCTTTGGAGTTCTCATAAAGGGGGGTTTTGAGCGGAATAGGGCAATTCTTTGCAGTTTTGGGGCGCAATCAACCGTAATCCTGGGGGCTCTGGTGGGATACTACCTTTCCGGAGTCACAGAAGGCATTCTGCCGCTTCTTGTGCCATTTGCTGCAGGAAACTTCATATACATTGCAGCTTCGGACCTGATTCCTGAAATGCATAAATCCGAAGGCTGGGATAAGATTGCGAGCATAATCATCTTTGGGTTGGGGCTTTTGTTTATGCTTCTGATATAAGATGGAACTGCAAATTTTTCATTTGTTTCATCGGTTGATAACTATTCTGGCAGTGGATATTGTATTTCTTTGCTCTTCTTGGCACAAATGTAGGGGGTTGCGATTATACTGGAAATGTTTATAAACAAGGACAAAATCTGCTTTGAGTTCAATTGGATGGGTTTAAGAAACTGCTTAAAAACAAAGTGCACAAATGGCTCCTCGTCTTTCTTTTCAACCAAATGTATTAAGTCTATCAGGCCGCACGCCACTGCTCGCGCAGGTTGCGTGTTTTGGCTTGACAGTTTGGAGTGCTCGCCTAGCGGCAACCGCACTCCGAACTGGCAGAGTTTTGGCGTCTGCAATTCTGGATTCCGGATCATCCTATGGATGATTGGTGCAGAAAACGCAGTTTTCTAGCGTTGAGGTGCCTTTTTTCCTGCTTTCAATTTGTTGTTTTTTGATTGATTGAACTTCTGCGGAAGTTCAAAGCGGACAAATTAGGTAAAATTTGTCCCACTCATTTTGACACCTCGATTATTTTACATCATGTAAATAAGTTCTCTTGAGCCACAATCCAAACATTTTATCTAAAAGTTCATACTTCCCCCTTGATTCCTTCACAACAATTTCTTTGCCGATTAATTCAGGCAGGTACCTGCCTACTGTTGTCGGGGCTTCATTTATATCATTGGCAAGTTCAGTGAGAGTTTTCTTTCCCTGGAATAATCCGATTACGATTATTTTTTCTTTTTCAGAAAGCTTTTCTATTTCTTCTTTGAAAAACAAGTCTCCTTCCTGCTCAAGGAATTGATTTATCGCCTTGTCTATGCTTCCTGCATAGCCTGTGGAGCGACCAATGAATTGCAGGTAAAACGGCAAGCCTCCAGTAAGCTGATAAAGCTTTTCAACTTCATCAGTTTTGGTTTTTCCCAGGTATAAACTGAGGAATTTCTCAACTTCTTCCCTGCTAAACGGCATTATGTGCTTGGGGACAAGCTGTTTGTAAAAAGGCGAGGCTTCAGACAAGGCCACCGTTTCCAGGGTTTTCTTTATAGAGCCTGAAATTACAAGTGCAGTTTTTTCCTGCTTTTCATATTGTGTTCTCAAAATCTTAACAAGCTGCATGCCATTCTCAACTTTTGTCATCTCTGGAAATTCATCCAGAATGATAACGCATTTAGTCGAGGTTGCTTTCCCGAGAACTTCTCCAGTATTGAATACGTCTCGGATATAATTTGTGTAATTTCTCCTGCCTTGCTTGTACTCCAAAAGAATTTTTATGTGTTCAAGCACTGATGCTTCGATTTTGGTATTTGAGAGGAGCTCAGTTACAACTTCTATGGGCGCTTCCAGCAGTTTCCTTATCTTTATGGTGAAAGGCAAAAGGTTTTTCTCCTGATAAGCGTCTATAACTGCGTTTATTATCTCTTCTCCGAGTGTTTCTATTGAAAAGTCAGCTAGATCGTATAATGAGAGGTAGACCACAACAACATTCCTTTTATTTGCAAGATGGTCTTTTACCTCCATAAGCACAGAAGTTTTTCCAACCCTCCTTCTCCCATACAGACAAAAACCTATTCTGGATTTCGGGTTGCCAAGCTCTTTGCCAAGCTCTTTTACCACGTCTTCGCGCCCTACGAAATACTTTCCAACCACAGGCGTAAGTAGGAATTCTGCTTTTTTCATGATGTAATATTACAGGAAAGTATTATAAATTTTTGTATAAAATAAATTATACGAAACATTATAATACGATTTTGTATAATTTAGGGACCCATTCCTGCCCCCCAAAACCCATAACAGGCATCTTCACCTCGGGTGAAGAGAAGAAACGGAGGTTTCTCCGAACGACGAAACTGGAAACCGAAAATCCGGAAACATTATGTGTATCAGACCGCACGTCACTCTTCATCGCGTTGGCCGTGGCCGGAGAGTTAACTCCTGTACTGCAAATGATTGACTCATATGCGGTAGCTTAGCTTAGGGCCTAGCTCGGTGATCACCGTTATCATCATCTACGTAATTGTTAGGGTGGAGGAAAAGATAAAAAGGACTGGTATGCCCGCATTATTGTGGTTTCACGGATTCGTACCAATCCTTGTCAAATCCTAATTCAGCGCAGAATTCCTCGCTGTGGCAGCCAATTGAGCTGCATTCTTTGCACGGAGGGCAAACTACGCAGCTTGCAAGGCAGAAATCCACATCACATGCTGAGCACTCGGATTCAGAAAGGACCTGGGTGAATGTTTTTCCGCCTGGGACCCGGCACTGCGCTGGGTAGGATTCCATTATGGGGTATCCTGCATTTGCGCATTCATCAAAACTATTGATTTCAATTTCCAGGGTTTCCTCAGATGTGCAGCCGGGCCAGAACAGCAGCCCAACGCCCAGAAAAAGTAGCATAAACATTTTCATGTATTCATCACCAAATGGATAAAGAAGGAAAATAATTTAAATAAGAAGATTTTGTTCGGGACAAAAGATATTTTGTCCGCTTTGATCTCTAGCTTCGCTGGAGAGATGTGGCAGGATGCCACACAGAACTTCGAATAGAAGTTCAATCAACTTTAGGAATGTTGGGTGTTGCACAACAGAAGAAACCAAAGGTTTCTCAGATTAGCAAATTCCTAATCAAGAAAAAACCGCATGGATAAGGAATAAAAGAATAGTGGGGAATATGCTCTTGATGGATATAGGGCCTTTTGTAGGATTGCTGGCTGCGGTTGTTTTATTTCTCTATGGAATAGAGCACCTGAGCAGGGAGCTTCAGAAAATCGCGAGTGACCGGATGAGGAGTGTCCTGCAGAGGCTCACTAAAAACAGGTGGTCAGGGGCGCTTGCAGGCGCAGCCACTACTGCAGCAATTCAATCGAGCACTGCAACCACTGTAATTACTGTTGGGTTGGTTAATGCAGGAATCATTTCATTTGTGCAGAGCCTGGGCATTATTGCGGGGGCAAATGTTGGAACAACCGTAACGGCGCAGCTTGTGGCATTCAACTTTGCGGCCCTGGCTCCGGCATTTCTTGTTTTGGGTTTCCTAACGAGTGTGTTTGGGGGGAGGTTCAAGTTTATTGGAAAAACTATTTTCTATTTTGGGTTTCTGTTTTTGGCCATCAATTTCCTTTCAGAAGCAGTTGATCCGTTCCGGGAGGATGCATCACTCAAGGCGATGCTCTCGCAGCTGGATAATCCACTTCTTGGGATTATTGCCGGAGCGTTGCTTACAATTATTTTGCAGTCAAGCTCTGCAACCACAGGAATAGTTGTTGTGCTTGGTGCAGAAGGGATTCTTGGGATAGGTGCTGCAATACCCATCATAATGGGGGCAAATATCGGGACTACATCTACCTCCCTGCTCTCGGCATGGAGAATGGACCTGTTTGCAAAAAGGACTGCGGTTGCACATGCGCTCTTTAATATTGGCGGGGTGCTGGTTTTCCTTCCGATTCTTGTTCCATTTATGGGACTCGTTGAAGGAATCGGGGGAACTACGGGGCATATGATTGCGAATGCACATACCCTGTTCAATGTAACTACTGCAGTGCTGTTCCTGCTAATGGTTACGCCTGCAGTAAAACTTGTGGAGCGGATTGTGCCTGGGAAAGAAAGGGAAATATTGTTCAAAACAACATACCTAGAAGAGATTCCAAAAAACACAGACAGGGCAATCCTTGCTGTGGAAAAGGAACTCAAAAGGCAGATAGGGCTGGTGAAGGATTCATTCTATCTCTCCTATGGAATGGTGAGGGCAGCAAAGGCAGATAGAATGGCAAAAGTGAACAAGCTGGAAACGCTTAACGATTACCTGGAAGAGCAGATTTCCAATGTGCTTGTGGAATTATCAGAGCGGGACCTTACCCCAGAGCAATCTGAAGACATAATCCTTCTTGCCAGGCTATCCAATAAGGTGGAGCAGATGGGGGATTTGAGCAAAGAATTTGCAAAGCTTGCAGTAAAACTGGATGACCGGGGAGAGCACCTGATACCTGAAGCAGTATATGAGCTGGATGATATCAAGAAAGGATTTGATGTAATTATGGGGAAGGTGCTGGAAACGGGCTGGAATATGGATAAGCGGACCTATCGCTCGCTCGCTGCAAAACGGGCGCAAACAGACAAGCTTATCCAGAAAGCATATGAGCACCATATGAAAAGGCTTGCAGATAAAGAGCTCTCCTCTTATACGAGCACCATTTTCGTGGATGCTGCATATTCTATTGAACAGGCAAATTCTGCACTTTTGAGAATGGCAAGGCTTCTTCTCAAGCTCAGGAGCACCAAAAGAAAATAGGCATGGTTTTAGTAATACTCCCTGAGCATAACTTCCTTAAAATAAGGTTTTGCAGTATTTACAAATGCCTGGAGATTCTTGTCCTTAAAGGGAGCTTTTGTTTCAAAGGATTTGTCCAGCGTTCCCCCTTCAGGTGAAAAGGATTGGATTACATAACGGTCCGCGCCTTCTAGCCATTTGCCTATTGCTTCTATTTTTTCCAGATCATGGAGGCCCGGAACAACAGTTGTGCGGAATTCGTAGGGAATGCCACTTGAGCGGATGAGCTGAACGCTTTCCTTGATTTTTGCAATGTCACTTTGCACTCCTGAGGATTCATCATAATCTTCAAGGGAGGACTTTATGTCCATTGCAACATAATCCAGCAATTCTTTTTGATAAAGTTCAGAGAGCATTTTGGAATTTGAGCCGTTTGTATCCAGTTTTACTTTGAGGCCTTCATTTTTCAAAGAAGAGATAAACCAGGTAAGCTCGGGATGGATTGTGGGCTCCCCGCCAGTAATGCATACTGCCTGGACATACTTTTTCCTTTTGGATAGTTCGGCAAGTGCCTGCTCAGGGGTTATGCGCTGGGGGGGATATTCATCAGGAAGCACTAGTGAACGATTGTGGCAGAAAGGGCAGCGGAAATTGCACCCAAGCGTAAAGAGTGTGGATGCAACTTCGCCCGGAAAATCTATCAGGCTTGTTTTCTGTATCTGGGCAAAATCAAGGCTCATTTTTATCCTTACCTCTGGGTTCTGGAGAATCGGAAGAGAACATGTGCCTCTCGGCGAATTCCTCCTGCTTTCCCTCATTCCACTGGGAAACCGGGCGAATGTACCCCACTACACGGGAATAAACTTCACACCGAACCCTTTTCTTTTCAAGAGATTTTGTCCTTTCTTCATCCATCTTCATCACATCCTTTACTGGGCGCCCCCTTTTGCCTGCATGCGAAGTGCGCCTGCATATCCAATTTCTTCATCGCACTTGGGGCAATATTCATGCTCTCCTGGAATATATCCATGTACGGGGCATACGCTGAAAGTTGGGGTAAGTGTAAAGTACGGCAGGCGGAAGTTCTCGGCAATCGTTTTTACGAGCTTTGCTGCTACCTTCCAGTCATACAGGCGCTCTCCAAGGAATGCATGGAAAACTGTTCCCCCGGTATACCTGGTCTGGAGCGGGTCTTCAATTTCAAGTGCATCAAATACATCAATTGGGGCAGCTACATGGAGCTGGGAAGAGTTTGTATAATAGGGTGCAGCACTCCTGCTTTTGTATGCCTCTTCATTTGCAACTATTAGGTCCGGGTACCTGGCCTTGTCCAGCCTTGCAAGCCGGTAGGTGGTTCCTTCGCCGGGTGTTGCCTCAAGGTTGTACACATTCCCTGTTTCCTGCTGGTATTGGGTAAGCTTATCACGCATAAAATCCAGGACTTTTTCTGCGAATTTCCTCCCCTTCTCGCTTAGCAGGTCTGTTCCAAGGAAATTGATTATGGATTCATTCATTCCAATTAAGCCGATTGTTGCAAAATGGTTCTTCCAGTATTCCCCATTTGCTTCCTTTAGGTTGCGCAGGTAAAACTTGGTATACGGGTATAAGCCGCGCTCTGTAAAGCTCTCAAGAACCTTCCGCTTTGATTCTAAGCTCTGGCATGCCATGTCCATTAGGACCCTAAGCTTCTGGAAATACTGCTCTTCATCTTTTGCAATATAGCCAATGCGGGGGAGGTTGATTGTTACTACTCCAATGGAGCCAGTAAGGGGGTTTGCCCCAAAAAGGCCCCCGCCCCTCTTTCTGAGCTCACGGTTATCCAGGCGAAGCCTGCAGCACATGCTCCTGGCATCATCAGGGCGCATATCGCTGTTGATGAAATTTGAAAAATATGGAATTCCGTATTTTGCGGTCATTTCAAAAATTCCTTTTGCAGTATCTGATTCCCAGTCAAAATCTTTTGTAATGTTGTAAGTGGGGATTGGAAAGGTAAATAGCCTTCCGGAGGCATCGCCTTCAACCATTACTTCAGTAAAAACTTTATTGAGAAGATCCATTTCCTTCTGGAATTCCCCATAGGTTTCCTTCATGGGTTTCCCGCCTATGATTACTGGCTGGTTTTTGAGGAACTCCGGGGGATTCAGGTCCATGGTGATATTGCTAAATGGGGTCTGGAAACCTACCCTTGTAGGCACGTTCATGTTGAAAAGAAACTCCTGCATTGCCTGCTTTACTTCTTTGTATTCCAGATTGTCATAACGGATAAATGGGGCAAGGTAGGTATCAAAATTGGAGAATGCCTGGGCTCCTGCAGTTTCCCCTTGTAAGGTGTAGATGTAATTAACTATCTGGCCAAGGGCGGTGCGGAAATGCTTGGGGGGTTTGCTCTCTATCTTTCCACGGACTCCTGTAAATCCATTTAGGAGAAGGTCCTGGATGTCCCAGCCCACACAGTATGCACCAAGCGTGTTGAGGTCGTGGATGTGGAGGTCTCCGTTCCTGTGGGCATCCCCAAGCGAAGTTGGATATATCTTGTTGAGCCAGTATTGGGAAATTATGATGCTGGAGATGTGGGTATTGAGCCCCTGGAGGGAATACGCCATGTTTGCATTTTCCCTTATCCTCCAGTCCTGGTTTTCCAGGTAGCCATCAATCATTTCCACATTCTTCATGAGGTGGCCAAGCTCCCGAAGCTGGCTGTGCTGGCTTCGATATAAGATGTATGCTTTAGCCGTTTTCACATACTTGTTGATAATGAGGACTTCTTCCACAATATCCTGAATCTGCTCAACAGATGGGTGTTTCTCGCTGAATTTATGATTGAGGATATTTACTACCTGGTCGGTGAGGTTTTCAGCGCGGTCCTTGTCCCCTTCTCCGGTTACACGGAAGGATTTCCAAATGGCATCACGAATTCTGCTGCGGTCGAATAAAACCACTGTCCCATCACGTTTCCTAATCTGAAATATGCTGTTTTCTTCCATTTGGGCCACTCCTCTTTAGCTTATCTATTGTTTCCTCAAAGCATCCCAGGTCACCAAAGTCCTTGTAGACTGATGCAAAGCGGATGTATGCAACCGGGTCAAGTTTCCTCAATTTCTGCATTACCAGGTTTCCCACCTTAGAGCTCTTGATTTCAATTGAATCCTCATTCCTGAGCTTTGCCTCAATCTGGTCCACCATCTCTTCTATCTGTGTAAGGGAAATTGGGCGCTTCTCGCATGCTTTTCTTATGCTGGTTCTGAGCTTTTCGGAATTAAAGGGCTGCCTGGAGCCATTCTTCTTTAGTATGTATATTTCAGCTAATTCCACCCGCTCAAATGTTGTAAAGCGCTTTCCGCATTTTTCGCATTCCCGCCTCCTGCGTATCTGGGCTTCTACCTGCCTTGAATCCACTACTTTTGTATCATCATTTATACAATAGGGGCATTTCATTAAGCTCACCGATAAAACACAATATCTTGTGTTTCTAAGCGTAAGTAATACAAGGTATTGTAATTTAAAGGAGAGCCTTTACGACGGAAAGTGCAAATACACAGACGCAGCAGTTAGGACACGGAAAATTTAAAAAGAAAAAAAATGGATACGGGGAAGGCGGCGCGCCCGCTGCCGCACTTGTTTTTTGCGTTATGGAATAAGAGCCACAGATTATTTTCCTCCGCGGTTCGGATTAAAACTATTTGAGGACCTTGCCCGTCTTCATATACCAGAGATAAAGGTCAAGGGCGGCAAGGGAAAGTTTGAGCTTGTATGCAATAAGGCGCAGGAGATTTTCATAAGTAAGGTACTGGGTGCGGGTAAGGGACTTTGGAATTTCCGGTATCATTCCATTTTCATAGAGGATACGGAGAACGTGCCGGTCAAGAATTGCAACGTCAGTATATCCAACATTGCGGAGGAAATGGCTTGCTTCCTTATGCCCCATCCCTTTTATGTTTTCCACGAGCCATTCCCGCGCATTGCGCGTATCTTTCTTTGCAAGCTTCTGGATGTGCTTCTTGAGGGCTTTTGCAGGCTTGCGTGCCCCTACAATGTATTCAGCGCGCTTATTGAAGAAGCGGTAGCCGAGCTTCTTGAGTTTTGCTGAGAGCTTCTTTTGTGGAAGTGTGGCAAAACCATCACCTATTTCGGTCTGGATTTGCATTCCTTTTTTTGCAGAAGAATTCGCAGTGAGCAGGCAGAAGCAGAGTTCTGAAAACCATTCATCCTCAGGCAGGCTGTGGAGGAGCTTGAACTCCTCTAAGCGCTCATTTACCGCTACTGAAATGGGGGAAATCTTAAGATCCACTAAAGCGGCCGAGAGGGATTCTGCCATAAATAGCTAATGTATTGCAGGTTTAAAAATTTGTGCTCCTTAAGATAGTTTTTTAAGTGGTATTATCAAGTATATGATTGGTTGGGATTATGGATAAAAAAGTCAAGTTAGCCGTATTCTTGGTTCTTTTCTCTGTGCTTTCGCTAATCTTCTACAATATAGATGTGAACTATGTTGTGGGGGCAGAAGACCAGAGCTTTACCTTGTTTCAGTTTGTTGGGCCTGTTGGTGCAGCATTTATCAGCCCGGTCCTGGCCATAGCTGCAATTCTGGGTGTAGAAATTGTGCAGAAGGTAATCCTCAATGATTTTGCCTTCAGTGCATTTGGTGTTGCAAGGTTCCTTCCAATGCTGGCTGCAGCATACTATTTTGGGGCTGTAAAAAAGGACAAACGCTTTGGAGTTATAATCCCGATTCTGGGAATGGCGTTGTTCTGGCTGCACCCGATTGGGGCAGAAGCCTGGGGGTATGCGCTCCTGTGGCTCATACCAATTCTTGCAACAATAATTGCGGAAAAGCACCTGTTTTTGCGGAGCCTGGGCGCAACATTCCAGGCACATGTTGTGGGGTCTGTTGCATTTTTATACACTATCGGGATGCCGGCAGAAATCTGGTGGTCGCTCATACCCATAGTGCTAATTGAAAGAACAATATTCGCTGCGGGCATTTCAATAACATATATAACCCTTCAGAGTGTATTGGAGTTTGTTGCACAGATGCTCAAGTGGGACCTAGGCTTCCTGAATCCGGATGGGAAGTTTGTCCCGCACCTGCATAAGCACAAAAACAAAGAGGAATAAGCATGAAAAAAATATTCGGAATACCGCTTGAAAAGAAGAAAGAGCTCACTGAAATCCTTGAAGCGGACCCATATGAAAAGGGAAGCTTTGCAATGATGGGGTACTCGCTCAAGGAAGGGAACCAGGTTAGGGGAGATGAAAAAACCCTTTATCTCTACATTTCCGGGGATGAGGATAAGGTGGAGGCCGCAGGGAAGAAGCTCAAGGAGCTTCGTGTAGATGTGGCTCCGGAGCTTGAGGAAAAGATAATTGCAATAATAGTTGAAGAGGAACACCAGGCTGCATCCGGAATGGGAGACATATTCGGCTGATTTGAGATGGGCGGGGAAAAGAAAATACCCAGGGGAGTTCCCTCTTCCGAGTCAGTATATCTTCCCCCGCACAATAGCCCTGAATTAAGGAGCTTCCAGGACAAGGATGAAAACCCAACCCGCAACCTGTGGAGCCTGGAGGAAGTTGCGAATTTTGTATTTTCCAAAAAATACCAGCCTAAATACCATGAGATTGCAGTTGCATTCTTGGTTGAGCTTTCCAAAAAACTGCAGATGGAGGGGGGGGATATTGGAACCTTCCTAACTGAGGGGGGAATTTCAAAGGCTACCTTTTACAACCGGGTTTTGCCCAGGTTGAGAAAGGTGGGAATGATCAAGGTTGAGCGGGAAACTATTGTGGCCAGGGAGAGTTTGAGGAAATACCGCCCTATGAAGGTTTCATTAAGCAAAACATTCGGGAACTACTTTTTAAAAATTGGGGACTCCTGGCTTGCTGCAGTGGATGATGCAAGAAGCAGGAAAAGGGAGTAAGTATTTAATTTTTGCGTGAATTGCCTTATTGATGAAGATTAACCTGGCCGAAGCAGGCTTGGCAGTGTTCTGCGTTTTGTTTCTTGGATTGAATGTTGTGCATTTTATTGCGGCGGATGAACTTGGAAAGGAGAATGCAGCACTCTCTGCGGAGCTTGCAGAAACCCGTGCCGAGCTGGCTGCTGCAAAGGATTCCATCACATTCGAGGGGAACCGGATTAGCGGGCTGAAGCTGCAGATGGAAACTGCTGACAATGCCTTGGAAGCAAAAATGGATTCCGGGTTTGTATGCATTTCTACGGACCTGAATGCAACAAAGGCGCGGGTAACAGACATTGAAGAAGAGTTTGGGGAATTCCAGGAGCAGTACATAGATCTGCAGGCAGAGTACCAACAGAAAGTAGAGGAATATGCGGAATTGATGGACCAGATGGAGGACTT
>DAOUYQ010000167.1 GCA_030666035.1 Microcaldota archaeon | reverse complement strand
TTCCACGGTTTTGAGGATTGGGAGCTCCTTTAATTCTGGTGAATTTTTGAGGAGTTGGAGCATAAGGCGGTATTTTTCTTCACTTCTTAGCTCAGGGATATTTTTAAGCTCCTGGATTTTTTTGAGCTCAACTGTGGGCTTTAGCGAATCCGAGGTAAGCTTCCTGCGGATTTTGGACTTATACTCTTCATCTACTTCTTTTAGCACTATTAATTCAGAATCCATTACAAGAAAGAGCTCATTTTCCGCTTCTTTGAGCTGCTTCCCGTTTTCTATTAGCACAACTTCGGATGAGGAATTTATCTCATTTCCCGAATCCGCACTTATTATTGTAGTTAGGGAAACCTGTATTTCTTTTGATGGGGAGAGCTCCACCTTTTGGAAACCTTTAATCCGATAAACGGGCTGGTTATTTTCAATCAGGAGCTCGGTAGAGGTAATAAGCTGGGGCTCAGACTTAAGCACAGCAAACTGCACAGCTTCGGGCATCTGCTTTATTTCATAGGAAACATTGTTTTCAAGCAGGTAGAGGTGGTTTTCCTTTATCTCCAGGGAAGTCAGGAGAGTTGCCTGGGAATCCAGAGAGATTAAAACCGGATTAGAATCAGTGCTCAGAATCTCCACTTCCCTTTTTTCCCCGGAAGCATCCTGGTAACTGACCAGGAGCTTGTTTTCCGGAAGGCTTGAGAGTACAACAGGCTGGTTCTCAATTAGAATCATATTGCCTGATGCATCCAGTACCAGCTCTCCATTGCCTTCTGCAATATTTAATGCCTGGGAACCATCTGCAACAAGTTGGCCGGGCTCGGAATTCCCTTCAACAGGAAAAAGTTCGGGTGAGGGAGGTTCAAAAACTCCCACTTCAGAAGGGGTTGCCTGCCCCACAACCTGCCCTCCATTGGTTTCATTTGAAACCAGGATATCCTGCGCAAAGGAAACAGAAAGCGCAAAAACCAGCAAAAGTGCCATAAATTTTTTAAATTCCATGTTAAGAGGAAAGATAAAAGTACATTTAAAGGGAAACGGTTTGGTTCGGTTATTTCCAAATGGGGAAAAGGGGTGATAGGGGTTAGGAAACAGCATTAAATGGGTTGAGAAAAAGATCATCTCTTGTTTAAAGCTTCCGAGAGGTGCTTCTGAAAACGTTTCGAGAAGTGCTTCTGGACCCTCTGCAGATATCTCTCTGGCATAAAGGCCTCCTCGGGTGTTTGCGGAGGATAGGTGCTTATTGTCCTGAAGGTTAATCTGGGGTCAATTAGGTGTTTTGCAACACCCTTAACAAACGCCAAACCATCTGAGTAAATGTCAAATGCGTCCCACGCAATGGGGTGAGTATCCAGAGCCTTGGCGAATTTTTCCGGCTTTCTCCAAATAATGTTTCTGGCAAGAACTGATGTCCCTTTCTTGAGATCTGTTGCCGCAAAAATAAATGCGCGCATGTTTTGGAGCATATAATGGGCGGGGTAATGACGGACCAATCTCCATGTCTGGGATGCCCTCTTCATCAGGGTAATAGGGCAGGTAATAAATGAGCCAACCAATCCTTCTATGCTTCTCAAAACTGGAGGGGGTTGCCACTTTTGCTCCAGATATACTGCCAAGCCTTCATTGGCCAAAGATCCCAGGGATGCAGGTTGCCCACTAAGTGAATATTTGGAGGGGGCATATACTGCACTTTTTTGCTCCCATAACACATGATGGATAAGCTCGTGTACAAGAATATCATCTAATCTGTGTATATTGGGGCCCAAAAGTGCTTTTGAAGGTATTCTTATGGCTTCCAAACTCTGCTCATATACTGGCCTGGTAACAAAACCCCAAAAAACAGAAGAGCATGAGAGATGGTCCATAGTCTTCTTAACGGCTTTGCATATGAGATCCCATGCTGAAGAACTCTTCTTTCCCTTCAGCTCATCTGCCATCTTGGCATATTGAAGTTTAGAGACTTGCCCCCTCTTCCGCAATGACTCAAGATATGCCATGCTTGTTTCTGGATCAGGAAAAATCATGCGGCTTGATACAATTATGGGGGGCATTTTCTTGATTTTTACTCCATAAATATCCTCCAGCATTAGTTTGGCTCTTTTGAGCCCGTGAAGAATTTGCCGCTCAAATTTATTTTTAGGCCCACGTTCTTGCAGGGATAACGCTTTAGCGCCCATTTTATTCATTCTGCGGATAAAAATACCCATTATTATATTGCTCATTCAACCTTTATAAATATATCTATTTTACCATTTACTGCCACATTTAGGATATATTAATTTAAACCCCTAATGGATTATTGAGATATGAAAAAGTTTGCATTGCTCCTGGCTCTTGCGCTCCTGCTCTCGGGGTGTATCCAGGAAGAGGAAACTGTTTATCCCGGCCCTGCTGGAGAGCCTGCGCAGGAAGAGGAATTGCCTGAACCGGCAATTGAGGGGGAGCCGGTTGGGGAAGAGGCTCCTGCGGAGGAGGAGGAAATTGAAGAAGAAGAACCAGTAGAAGAAGAGGAACTTTTGCACTGGGATGTTGGGGTCACAGAAGAAATAGATGAGGAGCACCGGAAACTCCAGGCAGTTGAGTT
>DAOUYQ010000125.1 GCA_030666035.1 Microcaldota archaeon | reverse complement strand
CACATCTGCATCTTTTAGCGCAACAGCCGGGTCATGCGACACTGAAATTGTTCCCTTTGCCTGCGCCTTTGCAGCTTCTAGAACTTCTGGGTTAGGCCCATATGCAGGGTTATCCGGGCACAAACCCACAACGTTTGCCCCCATCTTGGAGAATCCAATCATAGTAGAATTAAACATATTGAATCCACAGTCTCCTATGTATACAATTTTCAAGCCCTCCAGCTTCCCCTTCTTCTCTAGAACAGTAAGCATATCCGCCATAGTCTGGCAAGGGTGATACCTGTCTGTGAGCGCATTAATTACAGGGACAGTTGCGTGCTCGGCCAACCCCTCAATATCAGAATGATTATTCAAACGAGCCATAATCCCCTCCGTATACCTGCTCATAGTTTGTGCAGTGTCCCCTATTGTTTCACCACGCCCAAGCTGAGTGTTCTTCAAGTCCAAAAACATTCCATGGCCGCCTAAACGGGTCATCCCAGCTTCAAAGCTCATCCTGGTTCTGGTAGAAGATTTCTGAAAGAGCATTGCCAAGCTCTGGTCAGGAAGCATTTTCTTTATTTCTCCCTTTTTCATCTTCAGTGCCAAATCCAAAAGATACCTCACTTCATCCTCGCTGAAATCAAGCAGCGTCACAAAATTTCGTCCAATTAGGTCCATATCCCCACCTTCACCCAATTTCATCGTATATATTAAAAAAGCCCGTTTCCAACCCGATTAAAAGCCTTCTTCATTATAATTAATTTTTCTCCTAATTATATTGATTAACTGGTTCGAGGAAGATTATCTTTTCCGAAAAGAGGTCTTCATATACTAATAAATTATGAACGCTTGCCTATATTTGCAGTGAGACTATGGAAAATGCTACACTGGATGTAACCTACAAACACGTTCTTAAGATAGAAGAGCGGCTCGACAACTTTGAGAGGATACGGAAGCTTCCCGAAGTAGAGCTATCAGATAGTGAACTAAAGGAACACACTGATGCGCTCAAAAGGATGCTAAACGGCGAGGAAGGGATTTTGTGGGAAGAATACAAAAAATCCAGATGATATTTTCGGTGGGGAGAGGGGAACAGGCTTACAAATAAAATTTCATCTCTAAGTGATTAATCATGTTCCTCATCCTGTTTGCTCTTTTTTTAGGCCTTCTGGCAGGCTTAGTTCCAGGCCTGCACTCAAACACATTAGTCTCAGTAATGCTTTCATTGGATATCGATAGCCCGGACCTTCCCTTTGCAATAATTGCGATGTATGCAGTATACTCAATTATTTCCTACATCCCTTCAATATTCCTTGGAATCCCGGATGCAACGGTAGTGCTTTCAGTGCTCCCAGGGCATAGAATGGCTATGAAGGGAAAGGGATTGGATGCCCTCACTGTAATGGTGGTTTCTTCTATTTTTGCAATTCTTGCCTGCATCGCACTCTTTCCTGTTTCCCAGTTTCTCTATCCAATAGTTTTTCCCGCAATCCAGCCCTACCTCTTCCACATCCTTATTCTCGCCTCAGCAATCCTCATCCTCAGGGGCAGAAACCCGGCATATTCCCTCATCATCTTCATCATGGCAGGAATAATCGGAAAGCAGGCCTTTAGCCTCCACCTTGCGGACCCCTTTCTCCCCCTTTTCTCAGGGATGTTTGCAATGGCTGCAATTTTTACACACTCAAATGCACAGCTTCCCAGGCAGGTACTTCCCAGGAAAATAGACCTTTCCCTCCTCAAGTTTGCATTGCTTGGGGTATTCCTGGGCTGGACTGCAGATTTGCTCCCGGGAATAAGCTCCCCTGCCCAGGTTGCAGCATTTGCATCCATCCTGGTTCCTTTTTCCGGTGTAGCCTACCTTGCAACAATCTCTTCAATTAGCGTGAGCGAATCCATTTTCGCATTCTCAACTGCCTCCACAATAGATAAAGCCAGAATTGGTGCAATTGCAGAAGCATCTACTCTTACTTCAATTGCGGATAATGTTGCGCCCTTCCTCTCGTTTTTCATAATCGGAACTGTTTTTGCCTGTGCATTAATCTACATTTTCCGAAGCAGAATCGGGGAAATTTCCAAAATTAATTTTTCCATCCTCAACACAATGATTGCAGTTTACTTAATCTCAATTGTATTCCTGATTGATTCCTTTGCAGGGCTGATGCTTTTTGCAGTTTCCAGCGGAGTAGGATACTTGTGCATAAGAATGAATGTGGAGCGAACAATACTGATGGGCGCAATTATTGTGCCTACAATTCTCCTTTTGTTTTAGGGGCAGGCGGCCTCCACTCATTCACATTTCCTGCCTCTGCGCAGCTAAATACTTCCATAAGGGTGTTGATTCTAGTTGGTTTTTGAAGCACCCTTCCTTTTACTAATTCCCGGACATGAGGAGTCAAATCTGCAGCGAGCGTTCCACTGTGGATTACTATTTTGCCGATTATGTCGTGCCTTCCGAGTTTTTCTAGTTCCATTACAACACCGGTTCCGCCCATCTCAGGCATATTTAGGTCCAAAATAATTAAGTCAAAATTATTATCTGTTTCAAGAAGCAGCTCCAGAGCTACCTTCCCATTTTCGGCTTCCAGGACGTTTTCCCTACCTATTTCTCTTCTAAGTGGGCGCCCAATCGCACTGCGCATTATAGATTCATCATCAACAACAAGTATCTTAATCTGCTTTTGATTTCGCTCTGGCCCACCATTCTTTGCCTTCTGTGCAGGGCTGCGAGGATTTCCTCCACCTGAGCCATTTTCTACGGGGCAACTGAGCACGCGTGCCATAATTATATTGTGTATAATAGTGTTTTTAAATGTATCTGCCTATGGATGCACTCTTGTTCGATCACGAGGAAACATCATGCATTCCCTAATATTTGGCATATCCGTAGCCTTCATGGTAATCCTCTCGAGCCCGATGCTCCACCCTGCATGCGGGGGTGCCCCCACCCTGAACGAATCCACATAAAATTTGAAGTCAGCAGGGTCCAAATCCCTTTTTCTAAGCTGCTCCTCAAGCAGTTCCGGAATGTGGATACGCTGGGCCCCACTGGAAATTTCCAGTCCCTTATACAGCAAATCATAAGCTTTGCAAATTTCCGGGTTATCTTCTTTGGGCATAGAATAAAATGCACGGCTCACTGTAGGCCAGTCATGGATAATGAAAAGCTCTTCCCCAAGAATTCCATATATTTTCTTTTCCTGCTCTTTGGAAAAATCTTCTCCCCACTCTATTTTCTCTCCCTCAGAATTTAGCTTGTCTATAATTTCAGTGTAAGTATACCTCTTAATCTCTGAAGGGACCTTAATCTCGGTTTTAAGCAAATCAAGTTCCTCCCTGCACTCTGCAGCCTTCCCAAGAATGGAGAGCGTAACCTCACTGAGCACACCCATTGCATCCTTATCGTCCGCAAAGCCCATCTCCACATCCATCTGGATTACTTCATTCAGGTGAGTAGTTGTATGGTGCTTTTCCGCCCTCCACACAGGAGAGGTAATCATAACCTTGTCTATTCCCCCAACAACTGCAAGCTGTTTATATAGTTGCGGGCTCTGCGCCA
>DAOUYQ010000080.1 GCA_030666035.1 Microcaldota archaeon | reverse complement strand
TGACCTCCGTTAACACTGCGGCCACAGCCCAGCATTTTGCAAGCAAAATGCCGGTTGAGTGAACTATGTTCACAGCCCGTCATTTTACTTCGTAAAATGCCGGAGGCAGGATTCGAACCTGCGTAGGCACTAAGCCACCAGATTGCGCATATGGCCCGGATACGGGCCGATATCTTGAGTCTGGCGCGTTTGGCCACTCCGCCACTCCGGCTCGGTTTTTACACGGGTTTTGCTTCGGAGCAAAAACCGGAACTAAAAAACACCGTTTTCCTGTTTGGGTCTTTGTGTTTTCTGCTCTACTTTTTGCATGTGTTCTGCCCTCAACCCTCCGCTTGTCGGGTTTCGTTTTTGCCCTGGAGTTATCCAACGCAAAAGCGGATCTTCAGCTTGTCTGAAGAGATGTAACCCGTAGGGTTACTCAATCGTGAAGCAAGCTTTCACGAGAAGAAACTGCAAGGTTTCTCCGAACCAAAAAAACACAGCCTTCAATCCGTGTCTTTTGTTGCGTTGCCGTTCCCTAAGGAATGGATTGGCGGACACAGGTTTAAAAATATAGTCGTTTTATATTAGGTTTGCAAGGTGTTGAAATGACGATTAGGCTTTCCAAGATGTATGGAATGGAGATTTTTAGTGACGGCGGCAAATATGTCGGAAGTGCACAGGACTTCATAATCGATTTGGAGTCCGGAGAGATTTCAAGATTTTTGCTTGAGCCGCTTTCCTCATCAAAAGAGAAAACAAAGGAAGTGCTCAAGGAGAAGAGCGTCCTCTACAAAAACGTAAAATCAGTAGAAGACGTAATTGTTGTGACTAAAACAAAGGCATGAGCATGTCTGGAAAACAAGTTGTACTTGCATTAGCTTCTATTATTATAGGCGGCGGCTTGGGATATTTCTGGCGCATGAGCCGCCCGCAGGACCCCATAGAAATGGTTGTGGGAATTTCAATCCTTGCGATTCTGCTTGCATTCTATTCACTTAATTCAATGGGAAAGAACTAACCCCATCTCTTTAAGCTCTTTTTCAAGTTCCTTCTTTTCAAAATTCCCCTTCTCCAGAATTACGCATCCCTGCCCCGGCTGCCCATATATAACTATTTCTTCATGGACAAGAAGCGCAAACGGAAGCGCAAACAAATCCTCTTCCCCTTCCACATAGAGTGCTCCCCCTTTTTCCAGGAATAGTTTTGCAATCCCAAACATTTCAACTGAAAGCTCGCCTGCAGGCTTTTCGGTTCTTTGTGGATTAGGGTAAAATTCCAGAATTTTTCCTTTTATTTTTGGAGCCACGGATTTGCGCAGCGTCTTCAAATCAAACACAGAAACAAATGGGATTTTTCCCAGCTCAAGAAAATTGAAAACAATCTCATCCCCCACTGCAATTACCCGCCTGCCTCTGCATCTTTTTGCAGCTTCTGCAAAAGGCACAAGCTCCCCCAGCGGTTTTTTAAGCCTCGCCCTTAATCTATCGCTTATCTGCGCCATCACGGCAGAACTCTCAGATTGAATTTAAAAAGGGGAGCAAAATGAAAGCAAAGCCAAAGCGAAAAGGACTTTCAAGGGATACAAAATTGCTTGGCCTCAACAGCTTTCTTACCGATGCAAGTACAGAGATGATTGTTCCCCTGCTCCCGCTTTTTATCACGCAGACCCTTGGTGCATCTGCATTAATACTTGGATTAATTGAGGGGTGGGCAGAGCTTTCTGTTTCTATTATGGATATGGCTTCAGGGCGCCTCTCAGATAAATTCAGGCGCAGAAAACCATTTGTAATTTTTGGCTATGGCCTTTCTGCAGCCACCAAGCCCCTCTTTGCATTTGCAGCTTCCTGGCCGCAGATGTTCCTGTTCCGGTTCCTTGAGCGGATGGGAAAAGGAATCCGCCGGGTTCCCAGGGATGCAATAATCGCTTCAGAGGAGAAAGGCAGGAATCTGGGGAAGGCATTTGGATTCAGGAAAATGATGGACTCCGCAGGTGCAATGCTTGGCCCCATTCTGGCAACAATCCTTATTATCTATTTTGGGGGCAGCATGCCCCAGGGAGAGCTCTACCGGACAATATTCCTGCTCGCAGTAATCCCTGCTGCAATAGGGGTTGCCCTCCTTTTCCTGGTAAAAGAGAAAAAGGAAGAGCTTGCAAAAATCAAAACAAGCGCAAAAGTAATTTCAAAGGATTTCTCGCGCTTTCTCATGGTCGCGGCATTTTTTTCGCTTGCACAAATGGGAATTGTATTCTTCATACTCAAGGCAAGTGAATTTCTCCCCCTTGTAATGATTCCAATTGCATACCTTGCATATAATGCAATATACACGGTTTTTGCAATGCCCGCGGGCATACTTACTGATTCCATTGGCCCGAAAAAAATGCTTGCCTTTGCATATCTCCTTTTTGCAGCTGTTTGCGTGCTTTTTGCATTTTTTAGCGGATACATAATGGCACTTATCCTCTTTGCGCTGTTGGGAATATTTATGGCAGTAATGCAGACTACCCCGCGCGTATACCTGGTGCAGGTCGCACCCGGAAACAAATACGCAACTGCAATCGGCACCTATCAGGGCGTAACCGGCCTTCTCCTTTTCCCTGCAAACCTTATTGCAGGTGCACTCTGGCACGTGGAAATTGCAGGTGCCCACCTCCCATTTCTGATTTCTGCAGCAATCGCAGTGCTCGCAGCTGTCGCACTATTAATATTTGTAAAGACCCCATTAGGAAAATTCAACAGAGAGGGTTAGCATAGATATATATCTTTGCCGTTCGTAATCCCTGCGGTGTATTGATGGTCAAGAAAGTGAGGGGAGCCCCCCGTATCCCAAAGAAAAAAGCCTCCCAAATCGGCCACACATTTGAAAAGATCGTCAAAAAAATGTTTAAAGCCGATAAAAAGGCGCTCAAATACTTATCCACCCGTTAGTGTAATCTATGGAATTTACTAAGATTTATTTGGAAGAGCATGCACCTGCCCTATCCAATCTGGGCTCTTTTCCAATTTGGGTAAGCACACCCAAAAAGTTTCATTATGCTTCCCCTTCATTTTGCCTTCCAACAGCCGATGCAGTAATCATTTTGCACGAGGCAGTTGATAAGTTTTCTGATGAATTTGAATATGCTGCTCCGGCTCGCGGTTTTAGGAGCAGAGCGCAGTTAGATTACCTTGAAGAACGCCTTCTCCATAAGAAATTTGGCCGGAACAAATACCAGAATATAATAAAATCTGCAGAAGAAATGATATTCCAAATTGCCTGCCGCCATCCATTTACGGATGGAAACAAAAGAACTTCTCTCCTCTGCGCCGGCCTATTCTGCTCTCTCAATGACGTGTTTTATCTAGGCAGGGATCACAGGTACTCTTCATATCAGTTTATTGCAGGCCCAAAAAATGCACTGGAGCGCGCAAAAAAACTTGAGCTGATTGCAGATTGGAATGAGGATATGCCTTCTACGAAACTCAAGAATTTCCTAATTAGCCAGGGAATTCCAATTAGGAAGGATGTGTGTGAGCAGCATATTAGGCAATATATTGATAAATTTTTGCAGGAAACCTTCATCCACAAAGTTTAGAATTCATAATGCCCTTCCCCGGTTCCAATAATTATTTTCCAGAATTTAGAAAATACCCCATTTTCCACAACTCCCGGAATTGAGTTAAGGCTTTTTTCAAACTCTCCAGCATTTCCCCTCACTTCCCCCACACAATCCAAAATAAAATTGCTATTGTCGGTTACAACAGGCCCAAGCTTCTTTCCCCCAACCCTTAACTCAGCCTCCAAGCCCAGTTTCCCCATTTCCTTCATCACATACTGGTAGGAAAATGGAATCACTTCCACTACAATTGGGTAGGTTGTGCCTGGGTCTGCCTTAGGCTCATCTGCAATCACAATAAATCTCTCTGCAGCATAATCCACAATCTTCTCTCTGGTAAGGGCTCCCCCTCCCCCTTTAAGCACATAATCTTTGCGCACAATGTCCGCCCCATCTACTGCCAAATCCACTTTCCCTTCCAGGGGCATCACTGGAATTCCTGCCTTTTTTGCAAGGATTTCAGAATCAAAGGAAGTAACAACTCCCACGACTGAAATTCTTTCCTCTTTCATTTTTTTCCCAAGCAAATCAATAAAATACGCAGTGGTGGTCCCACTACCCAATCCAACAATCATTCCATCCTCAATAAATTCCAGAGCGCCTTTGGCAGCGTTTTCTTTTGCAGCAGACATAGTATTCTAACTTACCAAACAATTATAAATCTCTTCTGAGCTTTTTTAACTGGTGAAGATCCATGACTCTGAGGGTACACAAGAAATCGAAAAGAAAAGAAGGCAAAATGGGCACGATTCCTGAGAAAACAGATGAGCAGAGCCATCAGCTCGAGCAGCTTATGTATCTTGTTGCAAACTCGCTGGATGCATCCCTTGAGCGGGGGTTTACCGGGGGGGTGATGGTCAAGAAAGGAGGGGAACCCTCTGATTATGCGCTCATGCTGGGAATAAGCCTTGTTGAAGCGGGCACAAGCGACTCCAGGGTCATTGAAAGCCTTGTTGAGCACACAAGGCTCAAGAAAAGAAGAACCACAGTAATGCAGAAAATGAGGAAGCTCTTCAATAACCTTGCAGCAGGAACGCCCACAAAGC
>DAOUYQ010000105.1 GCA_030666035.1 Microcaldota archaeon | reverse complement strand
TTAAACACTTTCGTATCCACTCCATTAGGGATATAGATAATTTTCTTTTTGTCCACCTGGCCTTCAAGATATTTTTTGGATTCGCGGGAAACCACAATTACTTTTGTTGCTGCAGCAAGAACCAATCTTGCAAAAGTGTTCCTGTAAATCCACTGGGCAACCCGCCCAGCCCCGCTCAGATTAGGGTATCCATGTACAGTAAACACAAATGGTTTCCTGGTAACTAAAGCAGCAATAGCAGTGCATACCGGCATTAGGGACCCATACCCATGGGATGCATAAACATCTGCATTCTCCTGTGCCAGGCTTACCCAAAGAAAAGGAGCCCAAATAACTGAGGAGAACCCGGGAAAACGAATTCCAAAGTGCCGCTTAACACCAAAGGATTCATCCTCTCCGGAATCCCCCGTAGTGTGGACTACAACATCAACTCCCAGTTCCTGCAAATTTTTGCAAAGTTCATAAGTGTGCCTCTCCACCCCCCCGATTTGGGGGGGAAAGCTATGCACAACCTGCACAATCTTCATTTTCCTACTCCTCAATTGTTATTGCAAAATCATTCCCATCAAAGGTAACCTTTGCAGCAGTTCCATCATAATTCTCATACACTTCTATGCCGCGCAGCTCTGCCTTGTTGTAAAGAGTCTGCCGTGAATTTGTCCAGTCCTTTTCGCTCCCGCTTATCACAATTGCATAAGGCTCAAGCGTATCAAAGAAGAAATCCAGGTTGCTCAGCCCTTCGCTCATCCCATGCCAGGGCATCTGCACAACATCACAGGGTTCCGAATCCATCAGGATTTTTGTTTGCGCGCTTCCATCTATATCCCCAGTGAGCAAAGTGCAGAACCCCCTGTCCTCCAGCCTCAGCACAACCCCATCATTATCCGTATCAAAGAATCTTTGGTCACCCGCCACAGGGTTCTCCACAATTATATGCAGCCCATTGAATATTCTTTGGTCCCCCTTCTCAACATATTTTATTCCATTTTCATTTTTTATGGAATTAATCATTGCAGTATATCCGGCTGAGCCCTCTTCCGGCCTCCATATCTCCCCGATGCGGAAGTTTTCCCCAACATATGAAAGCCCTCCTGAGTGCTCCGGATCCTCATGCGTTGAAACAAGAACTTCAATGTCATCAACCCCTTTTTCAAAGAGGAAATTAACTACTTCGTGCTTTTTTTCAAGCGGCCCCGCATCCACCAGCATATCAAAATCCCCCTTTTTTATGAGTATCGCATCCCCCTGGGTGTCCCCATACCCCACAGTTATGAAATAAATAAACAGGTTTGAATTCGGGTCCTCCGCATACTCGATTGCAGGAGTAAGCTCTTCAGTTTCCTTTTCCCCTGCAGAAATCTGCGTGCTTGTCCCCTCCTCAATACTAAAATGCTCTTCCACACTTCCCCCTCCTGCAGCTTCTTCCTCTTCCCATGCTGCAGCACCACCCTCCTCTTCTCCCGGGCACCCTGCAAAAAGCAAAAGGGCCGCAAACAATATGAACAGCCTTCTCATATCCTAGTCACCTGATTCTTACTCTCCCCAAGCTATTTTATCAGTTTGCCCCGCGCATCTTCCACCTGCATCCTTGCAACATCCTGCTTTCTCCTCAATTCCGGAACAAGCGCGGAAGAAAAATGCAGCCTGCCCACTTCCTCATAAATCTGCTCCATTTTCATAAAGTAGCTTTCCGCCTTCTGAGTGTCCCCCTTCCTTAAGCTTTCAAGAAGGAGCCGCTTAATTTCCCCTATACAATCCAGGAGGCCCAGCAAATACGCTTCAGGCCCCACAGCCATTTCCTTATGCCCAGGCACTTCTTTTCCTTCAAAAACGAAAATGAGTGCAATTGCTTCTGCATACTCCTGCTCAATGTGCCTCCTTCTCCAGGGCAGTGCCGGGAGCGCATCCATCTTCCTGCGTGTTTCCCCTGCGAGCTCTTTTGCCCCCTGCAGGTTCCCGCGGTGCACTTCCTTTATTGAGCGCGAGCAGAGCCGCACAATCCCCCGCTCTTCACGGATATGCTCATCCACTTCCTTCTCCTTTGCAAGCAGTATTCCTTCTACTTCCTCAACGTCCATGCATTCCCTTGCGCAGCACAGCCTTTATAAGATTGCTGTGGAAAAGCCAAAACATGATCGTCCTGAACCTGAAAACATATGATGAGACTTACAGGAGGCTAGACCTTCTTGTTGATGCTGCCCGTGAGGCGATGCAGAACACAGGGGTAAGAATAGTGGTCTGCGCCCCGCCCACACATCTCCAGAGGGCCCGATATGCAAATAAAGACGTCTTTTCGCAGCATGTGGACCCGCTTGAGCCAGGGGCACACACCGGTGCAATTCTCCCGGAGGCACTCCTGAACCTTAGGATAAAAGGTTCCCTCATCAACCATTCTGAAGACCGGGCACCGGAAAAAGTCCAAGAAACAGTAGCGCGCCTCAAAAAGCTCAAGCTGGAATCCCTTGTTTGTGCAGAAAGCCCGGAAGAATGCAAAAAATTCGCAAAATGCAAGCCGAGCTTTATCGCAATTGAGCCTCCGGAATTAATTGGAAGCGGCAAATCAATTTCCAAAAAACAGCCGGATGTTATTTCTGAATCCCTTGACCAGGTGCATAAAGTAAGCACTGAAATCCCCCTCCTTGTAGGCGCAGGGGTAAGCACTGCTGAAGATGTGGAGGTTGCTCTCGCACTTGGCGCAACGGGCGTGCTTCTTGCATCCGCCTTTGTAAAAGCACCGGAGCCTGTTAAATTCCTGCAAAATCTTGCAAAGCCATTTGAGATGTATGGGTATATGCCCAGGTGGAAGGCAAAGAAGCTGGAAGAAGAAAAGCAGAAGGCGATTGTGGCAAAAAGGTTCATATCTGAAGAAAAACAAGCCAAAGCAAAAAAAACCGCAGCTAAAAAAGCCAAGAAATCCACTCCAGGGAAAGCTGCCAGGAAACCAGTGAAGGAAAAACCCGCAAAAAAGGCAGCAAAAAAGAAGCCAATCAAGAAAGCGCCCAAAAAGCCGGCAAAGAAACCAGCAAAGAAACCTGCCCCAGAGAAAAAACCAGCAAAAAGGCCAGCCAAGAAGAAAAAGAAGAAGTGGGGCCTCTTCTGAGCGTGCAAATAACCTACCCTGTCATTTTGCGTGGTCTATTGTGGTATTTATAAATCTTTCTGCCCCTTAAATTAACCTATGCCTAATGATAAAAACGGAAGGAATTCCGGCCCGGTTACAGAGCGGCCAGAGAAGCTCACCGCAAAAGAGAAAGTTGAAAGAGCAGTAAGAAAAGGGAGAATGTCCTTTCTTGGATTGTCCCCCTTGGCAGAAATTGCAAATCCCGCCCCCGATGCAGGAAAAAACGCTGCCCCGAACAACCCCAAGGGAAAAACTGGTGCCGGAGCTTCGGCTGAACCTTCAGTAGAATACGCCCTTGAAAATTTAGGCGCTCTTTCTCAGCATCCTGCCCAGGGAGATGAACCCATAACTTCCCATGCCCCAGAAGGAGATGCAGGCGCGCTTTTTGATTTTGAAGAACCTCCTGAGCCTTCTGCAGGCGAGAATGGCTTTGGCCAGGCGGATGGCGAAGACAGCATTGCTCTTGCAGTGGAAAGGGCGACTGAGATGGGCCCGCAGCCACCTGCTGCTGATGCGCAACCAAAACCAGATGTTAGAAATGAACCATGTGATACACTTCCCCCTCCCGCTCCAGTGATAGGGGCTGAGCCAGAAAGGCAGGATACCGAGCGTCGCACTGCAATTCTCCCCGGTCTCCAGGTTTCAAAACCGGAAACATCACAAAAAATTGGTTAAAAGAAAGAGCCAGTAGATGTAGATTTAATAGCAGCTACGCTCGTGCCTGCACAGCTGAAGCCACGGGCCGATGGATTTGTTAGGAGGG
>DAOUYQ010000103.1 GCA_030666035.1 Microcaldota archaeon | reverse complement strand
AAACTATTGATGCTCCAATCCGGAGATATCTGGAAATGGCAGGGGTCTTTTGTGCATTTGAGCCTACTCCGGTGATGGGGCATGCGGAGAATTCCAGCGTGCGAATTGCATCCAATATATTTGCAACTAAAAAACGGGTTGCGGAATACTTGGGGTGTGAGGTTGATGAGCTTGGGGAAAAAATGTATAATGCAATTAAGTTTCCAACAAAACCAAAAAAAACTGCAATTGCGCCCGTACTTGAAAACACGATGGCTTCCCTGGATGAAATTCCTGTTCCTGTGCACACAGAAAAGGATGGGGGGCCATACATCTGCTCAGGAATTGTAATTGCAAAGGACCCGGAATACGGGCAGAACTGCTCATTCCACCGGATGATGGTTATTGATGGGGAGAAAATTGTATTGAGGGTGCTTCCAAGGCATTTAGAAGAATTTTTGAAGCGGGCAGGGGGGGAGCTGGAGGTTGCGGTAATTATCGGGGCTCCGGTTAATGTGCTGCTTGCATCTGCAATTTCTTCTGAATTGGGGCAGAACGAACTGGAAATTGCAAATACACTGATGCCATTTGAAACAATAGAACTGATGAATGGAATCGAGATTCCTGCAGAGGTGGAATTTGCATTCATTGCAAAAATAAATGCAAACGAGCTTGCGGATGAGGGGCCTTTTGTGGACTTGACTGATACTTATGATATTGTGCGGAAGCAGCCGGTTATGCAGGTAAAAAAAATCTACCACCGGAAGAACCCGATTTTCCATGCATTGCTCCCGGGGGGAATGGAGCATAAAATCCTGATGGGAATGCCACGTGAGCCTACGATATTTAATTCGGTAAATAAAGCGGGGCTAAAGTGCAAGGGAGTAAATATTACTCCCGGGGGGTGCTCCTGGCTGCATGGGGTAGTTGCAATTAAGAAAAACAGCGAGGAAGACGGGAAAAAGGCAATTGAGGCTGCGTTTGGGGGGCATAAATCCCTGAAGCAGGTAGTAATTGTGGATGAGGATATTGACATAAACAATCCTGCGGAAGTGGAGTGGGCAATTGCTACCAGGTTCCAGGCTTCAAAGGATTTGGTTGTAAAGGAGAATGAGTTGGGGTCTTCCCTGGACCCATCTGCAAAAGCCGGGGAAGGCTCCAGCATTACTTCCAAGATGGGCCTGGATGCAACTAAGCCTTTGGGGGAAGCGGGGAAGCATTTTGAAAAGGCGGAATTCCTTAAGGTAAATAAAGAGGAATATTAAGGAGCATTCCCGGCCCTTTTTAGAGGAACGTGTCCCAAGCTTTTTTGGATGTTTTTGATGAGTGCAGGTATCTTTTGGTCAGGCACCAGGCCATGTGGGGGAGTATGCGGTGTTTTCTGGCCAGTTGGCTTTTTTGCATTCCCAATTTTCTTGGCAAGCTGAAGGTGCCCCCGCTCCATTGCAAAGTCTTTTGCCTGCAGCCCATCTTCATCAGCAATTTCTGTATCTGCACCATGAGCCAGCAAAAAGTCCACAGAATTTTCAATTCCCTTAACTGCGCAGCCCATCAGGGATGTCCAGCCCAAATCATCTGCCGCATTAATATCTGCACCGGCATCCAGAAGGAGCCTGGCTGCATCCAGATGCTCTTCTTCCATTGCCAGCATGAATGCCGTTTCCTTATCAGGTGTCCTCTGCTCAACTGCAACCCTGCAGGCAAGAAGGCCTTTTATGATTGCAGAGTCTTCCCTCAAAACAGCCCGCATCAATGGAGTTCTGCCCTTCTCATCCACTTCTTCCAATAGTTCACGCTTTTGTTCATCAGGGAAATTGAGCTTGGCAAATCTCTTTAGCTCCCAAAGGCTTCCTGCGTCAAGGGCTTTGATAAGCTTGCCCCGGATGCGCTCCCTAGTCCCCTGCCATTGTTCTAAATCGCTTGTACGCACTATCGGGCCGGTCTTTTTCGTAATCAGGCCACTATGCATTATCAGCCTTCTTTTTGCCAATTCAGCCAATAGGAACCTGTTGCATTTTTTGAACTCTGCAAAGGTCTGGGTGCCATCCCTTTCAACATATCTGCGTACATAATCAAAGAGTTCGGCCTCGGAGAGGCATTGCCAGTCATTTGGGCCAATCAACCCGATTTCCTCAAACCGGGATTCCGGAGGTAAACGGGCTGCAAGGGTACGGCAGAATGAGGGGTAATGCTTCCTCAGTTCAGCCCAGCTAAAGAGCTGGTGCTTTTTGCAATACTTGCGGGCAAATGCAACCAGCTGCTTATCACCCATTTTTTCCCATTGGTTTCTCCTGGGGCAAGGCAATCCTGTTTTGTTAAGAAGCTGCCTTTTTAGGAGAACTCCGTATTCCAAAGGATGTTTATTCTGGAACCCGGTCCGGGAACTTATTTTTTCCCCTTTAATATGCTTGCGTGCCAATTGGAGCATTTCAGAATCAGACATTGAAACCCAATCATTCTGCCTTTGCTCAAAATGAAGTGAATCCAAAAGGCCCCGGCTGGAAACCGCATCATAGACCTTTCCAAGTTTTTCCCTGAATTTTCCCCGTGCCTTAATCTTCAGGGCCTTTATCTGCTCCTGTGCATGTGCAAGCAATTTTTCATTGGCCATGCTTGCCCATGAACAGTGTTTTTCTTCAAAATCAACTTTATCCAGGAGGCCCCTTCTCCGTAATTCCCCGTATATGCCCCAGCCCCCGTTGTCCTGCATCTCCTTTTTTCCGCTGATTCCCTTTTTCTTTAGGAACCTGTTTCCCTCCCGGACAACTTGGCCATCAGTTAGCAGGGACCAATCCCTGGATTGGGGCTTGAAATTCAGCTTGGCCAAAATGCCCCTTTTGCGGACTTCCTTGTAGGTTCTTGAGTGGCGGGTTTTGAAGTCTGTTTTTCTCTTCAGTTTGCCCTCTTTAATCTGGGCTCTGGCCAGCAAAAGAACTTCGTTGTCACTCATCAGCCTCCAGCTTCCTCTCCTGCTTTCATTCAAGCCTATTCTATCCAGAAGGCTCCTGGAGCACAGAACATTGTAGTGCTGCCTGAAAGCAGTTTGGAATTCATTCCTGCCTTTAATTCCCTGCTCGGCTATTCTCTGGATTGCCGCCTCCACGATTTCTTTGTCCTTCATTTTCTGCCATTGGATGCGCCTGGCGCATTTTAATGGAGAAGCAGGGGCATTTTGGATATTTTTTGTTTTGGGCTGGGGCATTGCTGGTACCTCTGGGTTGGTTCTGTGGTGTGCATATCAATGTGGCAGGAAAAACTAAATAACTTAGATAATCAGCTATATATAACCACACAACTTTTTATAAACCTTCTCTCCGTGGACTGGATATGATTGACTCGTATGAATTTGGGAAAATCATAATTGATGGGAAGGGATACACAAATGATGTAATTATTGTTGAGAGAAAAGTATATCCAGACTGGTTCAGGAAGGAGGGGCACTTCCTTCAAAAGAAAGATTTGGGGCCCATCCTGGAAGCGGAAATCAATACACTGATTGTCGGGACAGGGCATGTTGGGGCTATGCGCGTTGGGGAGAATGTGCGCGAGTACTGCAAAGAGGAGGGAATTAAGCTTATTGAATTAAAGAGCGCGGAAGCGGTGGATAAATATAACGAAATTATAGGAAAGGGAGTTGCGCTTGGAATACATTTAACCTGCTAGTTATGAATGTGGATTTTCTTTAAGTGCACTAAAGATTTCGCCAAGTTCCCGGGAAGAAAATTTGCGGAGCCTTGCAAATGCCTTTTTCTGTACCTGGCGGATTCCTTCCAGGCTTAGGCCCAAATGCTCCCCTATCTCCTTAAGAGTCATGCCCTTATCTTGCCCATTTCCATGCATGCGCATGAGAAGAACTTCCTTTTCCCGGGGAGGCAATTTGGCATCAAAAATCTTAGCGAGCCGCAATTTGGCATTATTATGGATTGCAATGGATTCGGGAGAAGAATGCATATTGGAATATATCTGCCAGGGAAGCTTGGGAAAGTCAATTGCAGTATCGGAGCGGAGCCCTCCATTTCCATTAGCTTCAGAATCAAGAAAATTTCC
>DAOUYQ010000149.1 GCA_030666035.1 Microcaldota archaeon | reverse complement strand
ACCGGATAAATTTTCCCTTTATATGCGCCATCCACCAGGTTCTTTAGTATTACATTCCCAAGCTTTGCGGGATTATCCGATGCACCAATAATTGCTATTGATTTTGGGCTAAAAACATATTTGAGGTTAGCAATATCCCTTCTCATTTTACAAACCTCACATCAACAACATCATATCCCGCTGAATCAAAGATAACAGGGTTCAAATCCAGCTCTTTTATGTCTTCATTTACCAGCATTTTTGAAGTTTTTACCATCAGCGAATACAATTTGTTAAGGTTTATAGGCTGCATTCCCCGTATACCTGTAATCAATGGATGGGAGCGCAGCTCCCCCACCATCTCCCTTACATCCTTCCTGGTTATGGGGCAAATCCGTGCAGTGACATCCTTGAATATTTCAACATATACCCCCCCAATTCCCAAAACAATCATATGCCCAAACTGCGGGTCTTTCTTCCCGCCTATAATAAGCTCTATTCCTTTCCTGGCCATCTTTTGTACAAGAACCCCTTCCACACCATACTTTTTTGCCCCCTCCAGGATGTCCTCATATGCATGCAGGAGCCTTTTTTTGTCTTTGATCCCAATTTTTACTCCCCCAACATCCGTCTTATGCGTAACATTTGGAGAAATAAGCTTAAGTGCCACAGGATACCCGATTTTTTCAGCAATCTTTACTGCTTCCCCTGGAGTTTTTGCAATTCCATAGGGAAGGGGAGGTATGCCATACTTCTCCAGCATCCTGAATTCAGGAAGCGCGGGTTTCTTCACCATGGTGTGGTTTTTTCCTACAATCATTTTAAACCAACTGGTGATTTGTTTCTTCTTTTATTGATTAAGGTGTGGGCTACAGTGGGGCGGGGCAATGTAACCATGGTTACATAGAGTTTGTTTTGCCTCCCATATATTAATCATTCCTGTTGATATCTTCCCATGAAAATACATTGCCTGGGCGCAGGCCAGGAAGTTGGAAGAAGCTGCTTCCTAATAGAAACCGACCAGCGCGCGCTTTTTGATTATGGCCTCAAAATCTTTTCCAAGCACGGCAAAAGCAAAACCAACATGGTTCCAGTTCCCTTCCAGGGCAGAATAGATGCCATGTTCCTCTCTCATGCGCACTTAGACCACAGCGGCTACGTCCCCGAACTCTATACGCGCCCCCCATTCCATTGGTTTGCCACTCCCCCAACCCTGGATATCTCATCTATGCTTTGGGCAGATTCCCTGAAGATAATGGGTGAAGATGCACCATACCTGGACCGGCACATAAACCGGGCAGAAAATAATTTCACCCCCCTAAATTATGAACAGACGCTTTCCCTTGGAGACACTGACTACACCTTCCATGATGCTGGCCATATTCTGGGCTCTGCATCAATCCGCGCAACCCACAAGCAAAAAAACCTCCTCTATTCAGGTGATTTCAAGGAGGAGGATACCCGCATGCACAAAGGCGCAATCATTCCAGAAGATGTAGACTATCTGATTCTTGAGAGCACATACAGCAACCGTGACCATCCAAACCGCCAGGAGCTGGAGGACACGCTTATACATAAAATAGAAGAAACTCTCGATGGAGGAGGCTCCGTTCTCCTCCCTGCATTTGCAGTTGGCCGCACCCAGGAATTAATCGCAATCCTCCATGCCCACCTCCGCGGAATCCCTATTTTTGTTGATGGAATGGGAAAGGCAGTCACCCGCATTTACCAAAACAATGATAACTACATCCGCGACCCGAAATCCTTTGGGGAAGCCACAGGGAAGGCAATATTTGTAGAAAGCCCCTCCGACCGGAGGGATGCAACAAACGAGCCCAGCGTAATAATTTCCACTGCAGGCATGATGGAAGGCGGCCCAGCCCTAAGCTACCTCCAGAACCTGAACCCCCGCTCCCGCCTCATCTTTACAGGATATAACGTCCCGGGCACAAACGGCTGCAGGATCCTAAACGAAAACAAAGTCATTATCGATGGCTACGAGCTCGAAGTCTCAGTCCCTGCAGAATACTTAGACTTCAGCGCACACGTAGGCCGCAGTGGACTGATAGAATTTGTAAAGAAAACCAACCCGGAAAAAATAATCCTCAACCATGGGGACAATACAATTGCTTTTGCAGAAGAGCTTCGTGGAATGGGATTCGATGCAGTTGCCCCAAAAAATGGGGACAGCATAGAACTCTAATGCACCTACACTTTCCTTGGTTTTTGGAATTCGGTCGGCTCTCTCTCTTTTGGCATCAAGGCGCCATACTGCATGCTCTCTTTGAAATACCTGTCATCCGTCCAGTCCAAAACCACTGTTGCCCATCTGATTCCCTCCCCATCGACATCTATGGAGATCTTTCCTAAAGTAATCGGGATCCTCCCCTTTTCATCTGCCCCATGGCTTTCCCCGCCTGTCCTATGTACTATTCCATATTTCATATTGAAGAAATCCCTGAAAATATCCAGAGTGTCTGAAAGGGTGTCTGCATCGACATCAATGTGGTCTGTGTTTGCATAAGAAGTTGCCTTCGATGCCATTTGATTGGAAATGACCTCTTCCCACAGGGCTGGAACCGTCGATTTCATCCCCTTTTTGGCCTCGTTAAGTATTTTTTTGACCCGTGCCATGAATCCTTTGACATTATCTATCCTTTCTTCATTTTCATTCCAGTACCCTAGGCTTTTTGCAACGTCAATCCAAGCCTCATTCTTAGGGACGCCTTCGCTTTTTTCCAAGGCTTTCTCCCCGGTCTTGGCAAAGTCAGCTATCGCCTTGCCCATTGTGGAATTAAACCGTGAAACCAATTTGCCTTTTGGAGGCAACTTAACAACTGCTCTTTCCTCCTTTTTGGGTACTGCCACTCTTCCTCCCATAATAATCATCCTTAGTATATACTGAGAGAATAACTCTTTTATAAATTATGCTGTTG